>CATEMS010000367.1 GCA_949507465.1 Flavobacteriaceae bacterium | reverse complement strand
GCTTAAATTTTCTGTAATCATACCAGTATACAATAAAGAAAAACACCTTTCTAAAACCATAGAAAGTGTGCTTTATCAAAGCTTTAAAGATTTTGAAATTATTATAATTAATGATGGAGCAACAGATAGTAGTGAGAAAATAATAAAAGGGTATAAAGACACAAGAATACAGTACATAAAACAAAAAAATCAAGGTGTTTCTGTAGCTAGAAATACAGGTATAAAGGCAGCAAGTGCAAAATATATTGCTCTTTTGGATGCAGATGACACTTGGGGAGAAGATTACCTTGAAAAAATAAATGCACTGATAGACAGCTACCCAAAACAACATGTATTTGCCTCAGTTTGCCGTATAGAATTTAAGGGCTCTTTCTATAATCCTAGCTATAGCATCACAAAACTAACACCAAATAAAAGTTACGTACTATCTTACTTTACCTCAAGTTATATAAACACAATTCTTACCAGTAGCAGTACTGTTTTAGATAAAAATGTTTTTGAAAAAATTGGATATTACAACCCCAAGCTTCGCAGTGGAGAAGACACAGATTTATGGATTAGGCTAGGAATTTGTTATAAGGTAGTATTTTTAAATGACGTATTGGCAACCTATAGATATGTTGACTCAAGTTTGTCTAACGCTCCAAAGACAGACCACTACACTCTAGATCTTGATATATATGAGAAGCATACCAAGACCCATGAAGGATTAAAAAAGTTCTTAGACTTAAATAGATATTCGTTAGCATTGATGGCAAAAAGAACTGGAAATAAACAAACAACCGAAAAACTAATACAAAAAATAGCACCAGAGAGTTTGAACGGCAAACAACGTTTTTTGTTAAAAGCCCCTTCTGTAGTTGTCCAAGGATTGTTTCACATTAAACATTTATTAGGAATTTTTGGAATTCAACTAAGCGCCTACAAATAGCTTAAAATCATCATACTGGCGTATGTAGTCTTCTTCTTGATATACCTCACTCACTAAAGATAAACAAACGGCACCTGCAGAAAAGTTTTCTAACTCTCGCCATACCCCATTGGGTATTAACAAGCCTTTATTGGGTCTGTTTAAGGTGATGGTTCTTCTGTTTATGCCATTATCCAGCACCACATCAAAACTACCACTAAGGGCTATTAAAAACTGCTGTAACTCTTTGTGAGCATGCCCTCCTCTACTACTGTCACTTGGCACATCATACAAATAGTACACGCGCTTTATTTTATAAGGCAAGACATCCTTCTCTATAACAGAGAGATTTCCACGACCATCAGGATCGCTAATTTTAGGAATTTCTTGTAATGATATGTTTTCTAAATTAAGGTATGACATGGTGTAATAATTGATTCCACTTTTGAGAAATTTCTTGCATAGAAAATTGTAATACAGAGCTTTGGGTTTGGGATTTTAGTTTCAAATATACTACTTCGTCTCTACAAATATTACTTAGGGCGTCAGCAAATTTCTCTATATTTCTTTCTTTAACCAAAAGCCCATTGTAATGGTCTTTAATGATCTCAGATGGGCCCGACACAATATCTAGAGATACAACCGGAACACCAACAGACAAGGATTCTACAAGCACCATAGGAAATCCCTCATACTTGCTCGTTAGGGTAACACATCTTGCATTTGATATAACTCCAAAAGGTTCTCTTGTAAAGGGTAAAAAAACAATGTACTTTTTACATGGCATACTCGCAGCAAAATCCTCCAATTCGTTTTTGTCTGGGCCATCACCCATAATTGCTAAAAAAACTCCATCTTCCCAAACCTTAGAGGCATTAAAAGAATGTATTAAAAAAGAATAATCTTTAATCCCGTCATGCAACCTTCCGTAGCTAAGTAGATACTTCTCATAGGGTAAGGTGTTTTTAGTATCTGTTTGCTGCCAAGCCGGGTTGTAGGCATTGTGGATAGTATGACAGTTGTGAACTCCACTGGGTGTGGCAATGTGCTGCTCAATGTATGTTGATACCGTAACAGTCGCTAATGTCTTGGCATATATAGCGGCCATAGATGAGACCTGATTTGTAAAATATTCCTGTTTGTTTGAGCTATGGACAACGTAGATCGTTTTCAAGTTATGATAGATATATCTATGATAAAATAACTCTCTAAAATATTCGTTTTTGGGTCTGTGGTCTATCACAACATCAAACCTTTGAGATATTAAATAGCTTCGTAATTTTTTAAACCGAAGAAGCCTGGCAATAAAATGGTCTTTTTTTGGCTTTAAGGCTCCTAGATTAAAAAGTGT
Organism: Flavobacteriaceae bacterium; assembly: GCA_949507465.1. Lineage (GTDB taxonomy): Bacteria > Bacteroidota > Bacteroidia > Flavobacteriales > Flavobacteriaceae > CATEMS01. The sequence continues at coordinate 1,286 of CATEMS010000367.1, read as the reverse complement.
GCCACTATATGTAAAATCAATTTCATTGTTTAAAACAACAATATGAACCTGATGTCCACAATTACTGAGCATCTGGGAGAGCATTGCAACTGAGCGCTCTGCTCCACCTTTTGCCAAGGAAATAGAAACTAGGCAAATTTTAAATTTCTTTGTAGGGGCTGTTTGCCTCATCAATTAATGTTATTTTTGATGCATACCAAAACCCAAATATACCACAAATATGAAGATCCTTCTCGTTGGTGAATATAGCAGACTGCACAACTCTTTGCAAGAAGGATTGGAGGCTTTGGACCATCAGTGTATGGTTATTTCAACGGGAGATTACTTTAAAAAGTATCCTAGTGATATTTTAATACAAAGGAAATTTGACACAGGGTTGGCCCGAAAAATAAAAATAGTGATTTACTTACTATTTAAATTTGATATCACATCTTGGTTTATCACCAAACAGTTTTTTAAAAATAAAACGGCCTTAAAGGGCTTTGATGTGGTACAACTCATCAATGAAAGTTCTTTTGGCGCTACTCCAGAGGACGAAAAAAAAATGGTTTCGTTTTTAAAACAACACAATAAAAAATTATTCCTACTTAGCTGCGGCGCAGACTACTTGAGTGTGCAACACCAATTAAGTAATATAAACCCCTACTCTATACTGAGCAATTACAAAGAAGGCAAGGTGTCAAAAAAAGAGTTCGATAGTATTTTAAAGTACACAAGGGCTCCTTTTAAAAAACTGCACCAATATGTTTTTAAAAACATGGATGGGGTAATAGCAAGTGATTATGATTACCACATGCCCCTTAAGGGTCATAAAAAATACTTGGGTTTAATACCAAACCCAGTAAACGTAACAAAACTAGGTTTTAATGAGCTACACACAAAGAGCCCTATTGTTATATTTATGGGTGTAAACAGAACAAATTACCATAGCAAAGGAATAGCTTACTTTGAAAAGGCGCTAGCAATTATAAAACAAAAATTTCCAAAGCAAGTGCACATTGAAATTGTTGAAAATGTACCCTATGGGCAGTACATAGAAAAATACAATCATGCACATATCGTTTTAGACCAAGTATTTGCTTATGACCAAGGCTACAACGCATTAGAGGCTATGGCCAAAGCAAAAGTAGTTTTTACAGGTGCAGAGGCATGTTTTATAGAGCATTACAAGCTAAAGGTTCCCGTTGCCGTAAATGCACTTCCAGATGTAGATTATTTGGTCCTTGCCCTAGAAAATCTCATAAATAATCGAGAAAAAATTAGAGAAATTGGATTGGCTGCACAAG
>CATEMS010000366.1 GCA_949507465.1 Flavobacteriaceae bacterium | reverse complement strand
ACTTGGCTACAATGTAAAAACATTTTGCTATCAAGACTCTCCAAGACGCGCCCATTCCATTGCCGCTCAAGGAGGAATTAACGCAGCAAAAAACTACCAAGGAGATGGAGATTCTGCCTACAGGTTGTTTTATGACACCGTGAAAGGGGGCGATTATCGCTCTCGTGAGGCAAATGTTCATCGTTTGGCAGAAGTTTCAACAAATATCATTGATCAGTGTGTTGCCCAAGGAGTTCCTTTTGCTCGTGAATATGGAGGTCTTTTAGATAACAGATCTTTTGGAGGAGTTTTGGTCTCCAGAACTTTTTATGCAAAAGGACAAACAGGGCAGCAACTTTTATTAGGCGCTTATTCTGCAATGAATCGTCAAATAAATAGAGGTAAAATACGCTCTTTTAACCGTCACGAGATGCTAGATGTAGTTAAGGTTGATGGCAAAGCCAGAGGTATTATAGCTAGGAATTTGATAACTGGAGAGATAGAACGCCACTCTGCTCATGCTGTTGTTTTGGCATCAGGAGGATATGGTAACGTTTTCTTTTTAAGTACAAACGCCATGGGGAGCAATGTTACTGCCTCTTGGAGAGCCCACAGAAGAGGCGCTTATTTTGCTAACCCTTGTTACACGCAAATACACCCTACCTGTATTCCAGTATCTGGAGACCATCAGTCTAAGCTTACCCTTATGAGCGAATCTCTCCGTAATGATGGCCGTATATGGGTTCCTAAAAAGAAAGAAGATGCCCAGGCTATAAGAGAAGGAAGGCTTAAGCCAACTCAATTATCAGAAGAAGATAGAGATTATTACCTTGAGCGTCGTTACCCTGCCTTTGGTAACTTAGTGCCTCGTGATGTGGCCTCTCGTGCCGCAAAAGAATGTTGTGATGCAGGCTTTGGAGTTAACAAAACAGGGGAGGCAGTATATCTTGATTTTGCAACTGCAATTGAGCGTTATGGAAAAGAAAAAGCATTAACAGAAAAAATTAGCAACCCAACAGATGAACAAATATATAAAATGGGTGCTGCCGTCATTGAAAACAAATACGGAAATCTCTTCCAGATGTATGAGAAAATTGTAGATCAAAACCCGTATAAAACCCCCATGATGATTTATCCTGCCGTTCACTACACAATGGGAGGACTGTGGGTAGATTATAACTTGCAAACCACCGTTGAGGGGCTCTATGCAACAGGGGAGGCAAACTTCTCTGACCATGGCGCCAATAGACTAGGAGCTTCTGCGCTGATGCAAGGATTGGCAGACGGATATTTTGTGTTGCCATATACCATTGGAGACTACCTCTCTAAAGACATTAGAACAGGAAAAATACCTACAGATACCAAAGAGTTTGATCAGGCAGAAAAAGATGTTAAAGACCGTATTGATAAATTAATGTCAGGCTCTGGAGAGCGTTCTGTGGATTATTACCACAAAACCCTTGGTAAAATTATGTGGAACAAATGCGGGATGTCTCGCAATGAGAAAGACCTCAAAGATGCCATTGATGAGATTGCAGCTTTAAGAGAAGATTTCTGGAAAAACGTTAACGTTCCCGGAACCAAAGACACCCTAAATCAAGAATTAGAAAAAGCGGGCCGTGTTGCAGATTTCCTAGAACTAGGAGAACTGTTTGCCAAAGATGCTTTAGACAGAAATGAATCTTGTGGGGGTCACTTTAGAGAAGAGAGTGTTGAGCTTGATGGCCCTCAAAAAGGAGAGGCCCTTAGAGACGACAAAAACTTTAAGTATGTTTCTGCTTGGGAGTACAAAGGAGCACCCAAAGAGGCCTTACTGCATAAAGAAGAATTGATTTTTGAGAATATAGAATTGAAAACACGTTCATATAAATAAGATACAGATGAAACTTACACTTAAAATTTGGCGTCAAGAAAATGCAAATGCAAAAGGGACAATACAGACTTATCCTATTGATGGGATATCTCCAGATATGTCTTTTTTGGAGATGTTAGACGTTCTAAACGAACAACTCATCAATCAAGGAGATAATCCTGTGGTGTTTGATCACGATTGTAGAGAAGGTATTTGTGGATCATGTTCGCTGCAAATAAATGGAGAACCTCATGGTCCAGACAGACGAGTGACTACCTGCCAATTACACATGCGTAAGTTTAACGATGGTGACACGATTGTTATTGAGCCTTTTAGAGCGAAAGCATTTCCGGTAGTAAAGGACTTAATGATAGATCGCAGTGCTTTTGATAGGATACAACATGCAGGAGGATATATAACAGTAAACACCTCAGGAAATACCATTGATGCAAACGCAATTCCTATAAACAAAGAAAACGCTGACAACTCATTTGCAGCGGCAACTTGTATTGGTTGTGGAGCCTGTGTAGCGGCTTGTAAAAATGCAAGCGCGATGCTTTTCACATCTGCAAAAGTGTCTCAATATGCGCTTTTACCTCAGGGACAAGTGGAAGCCTCACAGCGAGTGCTTAACATGGTTGAACAAATGGACAAAGAGGGCTTTGGTAATTGCACCAATACAGGAGCCTGTGAGGTAGAGTGTCCAAAAGGAATATCCCTAGAGAATATAGCTCGAATGAATCGTGAATATCTATCGGCAAGTATCAAAGGATAGCCTGTAAATATCTTGCAATTAAATTAAAAAAGCCAAGCACCCATGCTTGGCTTTTTTAAATTGCTTTTGGTATGTTATCTTTACTCTTGGCATTTATAATTAAAACACTATGAGTACATCCCTTTTTGACGCTATTAGAAATGCAAATGTTTCTGTGGTAACTTCATTGGTAGAGGAGAATCCTTTATTAACCCAAGAGAAAGACCATCGTGGTTCTACACCATTATTACTTGCCTCTTATTATGGGCACATAGATATTGTAAGGGTAATTTTAAACCAGCCTCAAGATATCAATGCTCAAGATGCCTCTGGGAATACTGCCCTTATGGGTGTTTGTTTTAAAGGCTACACAAAAATTGCTGAATTACTTATTGAAAGTGGGGCAGATGTAAACATCTCAAATTTCAATGGAGCAACTGCTCTTATTTTTGCAGCTACCTTTAATAAGCCAGAGATTGCCACATTACTTTTGGCTCAAGGCGCAGATACAAATGCCCTTGACGACAAAGGCAATACTGCCCTGCAGCATGCTAAAATGCAATCTAGCGCAGCTGTTATTGCCCTTTTGGAATCCTAGAGTATGAAAACTTCATCTTTAAGAGTAAGTATCGTACAGTCTGATTTGATTTGGGAACATCCAACAGCAAATAAAGCTCACTTTTCTAACATAGTAGCTCCTTTAGCAAACACTACAGATTTAATTGTATTACCAGAAATGTTTACCACTGGGTTTTCTATGAATGCTCAAGGGTTTTCAGAAACTCAAAATGGAGCCACTCTGCAGTGGCTTATTAGCACATCAAAACTTCTTAATAGCGCTATTGTAGGAACCATTATTATTAAAGATGGAGCTAATTTTTACAACAGATTGCTTTTTGTCACGCCACTTGGCCAGGTACATACCTATGACAAAAAGCACACCTTTACTTTGGCAGGAGAACATCGCGTTTTTACCTCTGGAGATAGGCGTATTTTTATTGACTATCTAGGGTTTAAAATTTGTCCCTTGATATGTTATGATTTACGTTTCCCTGTTTGGGCTCGAAACAATGTTGGCTATGATATTGTATTGTATACTGCCAATTGGCCGCAAAAAAGAATGAAAGCCTGGGATACCCTGTTACAAGCCCGCGCTATAGAAAATATGAGCTATTGTATAGGTGTAAATAGAATAGGAAAAGATGGAAATGGACATCAATACCTGGGGCACTCTGCAGTGTATGACGCTCTGGGCAAACAACTCTCCACTAAGGACAATGAAATAGCATTTATACAAACCATTACATTAGATAAACACCATATTCAAACTACAAGGGAGACCCTTCCATTTCTGGACGATGCAGATGGTTTTATTTTAACCTAAAGGTTTCACTCCAGCTCCAATTGGCCCGCAACTCAATTATTGATGGATAATACACCACCCTTTCAGGGGCTCGTTTTTCAAGGAAGTTTCCTGAATCCCAAATTTTATTTTTGTTTTGATCTATAACAAGGCGAATAAAATAATTACCAGGATTGATATACTTAAAAACCACAGGCGAGTTTGATTCTAAATAGGCTTGTCTGACTACCTCAAATTTTTTGTTCACAAGTTCAATAAGTAAAGGGAATTCATCTGCATTATCAAGAGTAAGAAATACAGACGCAAAGTCTGCTGTGGGCTT
>CATEMS010000365.1 GCA_949507465.1 Flavobacteriaceae bacterium | reverse complement strand
TGAAATTTTCCATAACTTAAAAAAGGTACTCCACGATAGAGGTCTTAGCACAGCTGTCGGAGATGAAGGTGGTTTTGCACCTTCTCTTGATGGTACTGAAGACGCGCTTGATACCATTAAAAAAGCGGTCGAAAATGCTGGTTATAGCTTTGGAGATCAAATTATGGTAGCTTTGGATTGCGCTGCTGCAGAGTTTTATGTAGACGGGAAGTATGATTACAAAAAATTTGAAGGTGATTCGGGAGAAATTCGTACCAGTAAACAGCAAGCAGATTACCTAGCCCATCTTGCTGATAATTATCCTATAATCTCTATTGAAGATGGTATGGATGAGAATGATTGGGAGGGTTGGAAGTATCTTACACAAAAAATAGGAGATAAAGTACAGCTTGTTGGTGATGATTTATTTGTAACTAATGTAGAGAGACTCTCTCGTGGTATTGAGCAAGATACCGCCAACTCAATTCTAATTAAAGTAAACCAAATAGGAACCCTCACAGAAACAATCGCAGCGGTTACTATGGCACATAATGCAGGTTACACCTCTGTGATGTCACACCGAAGTGGTGAAACAGAAGACCATACTATTGCAGATCTAGCAGTGGCCTTAAACTGTGGTCAAATCAAAACAGGTTCTGCCTCTCGTAGTGATCGAATGTCAAAATACAATCAATTATTACGAATAGAAGAACAATTAGGTTCGGTTGCTTATTTTCCAGGCAAAAAGGCTTTTAAAGTATAGCTCCTATTACATAAAGCTTCTACAAAGCCAATAAATCATCTGATTTAGTGGCTTTTTTTAGCAAAAGAGTGTTAGAAAATGATAAAAAAAATTCCTCAAAATTTTGTATTTTTGCAATCCCTTTTAAAAGAATAACAATAAAATTTTTCAATATATGTCAGATAATGCTACACTAGAAATTAATGGAAAAACCTATGAATTTCCTTTAATTACCGGTACGGAGAATGAAGTTGCCATAGACTTTAAAACATTAAGAACTGCCACTGGTGGTGTAACCACTATTGATCCTGGGTTTAAAAATACAGGCTCTTGCCAAAGTGCCATTACATTTTTAGATGGAGAAAAGGGTACCTTAAGATATCGGGGGTATGATATTGAAGATTTGGCAGAGAAAGCAAATTTCTTGGAGGTTGCTTACCTGTTAATTTTTGGAGAATTACCCACAAGTGAGCAATTAGAGAATTTCCATGCAGATATCAAAGAACAAAGTTTTGTTGATGACGATGTTAAAAAAATATTAGATTCCTTCCCAAAGTCTGCCCATCCTATGGGTGTATTATCTTGTTTAACCAGTGCTTTAACTGCCTTTAATCCGTCAACTGTAAATGTTGAGAGTGAAGAAGAAATGTATAATGCCACAGTAAAGATAATGGGAAAATTTCCTGTACTTGTGGCCTGGACCATGCGTAAGAAAACGGGATTGCCATTAAACTATGGGGATACAAGCTTGGGATATGTTGAAAACATCATGAAAATGATGTATGAAAAACCAAATGAAGAATACACTCAAAATAATATACTGTTAAATGCTTTAGATAAACTACTGATATTACATGCAGACCATGAGCAAAATTGTTCCACCTCTACAGTGCGAATGGTTGGATCTTCTCACGCAGGCTTGTACGCATCGTTATCTGCAGGAATTTCAGCACTCTGGGGGCCACTCCATGGAGGTGCCAACCAAGCAGTATTAGAAATGCTAGAAGATATTAAAGCTGATGGTGGTGATACTGCAAAATACATGGCAAAAGCAAAAGATAAGTCAGATAACTTCAGGCTAATGGGCTTTGGACACCGAGTGTATAGAAACTTTGATCCTCGTGCAAAAATTATCAAAGTGGCTGCAGACGAGGTTTTAGCTGACTTAGGAGTAGAAGATCCTGTTTTAGACATTGCCAAAGGCTTATCAGCCGAGGCCTTAAGTGATCCCTATTTTATAGATAGAAAATTATATCCGAATGTAGATTTTTATTCTGGTATTATTTACAGAGCAATGGGTATCCCTGTTGACATGTTTACAGTAATGTTTGCCCTCGGGAGACTTCCGGGTTGGATTGCACAATGGAAAGAAATGCGACAACGTAAAGAACCAATTGGGCGTCCAAGACAAGTATACATAGGAGAAAATCAAAGAGAATTTAAAAAGATTTTGAAGCGTTAAATTTTAAAATAAATATCTAAAAGCTCAAAACCGATGTAGTGTTTTGAGCTTTTTTGTTTTAAAATATCTCTTTGTATTCTAACATTGATAATTAAAATTATATTTGTTTTTATGTTACAATTAAATATAACTAATGAATTTTCAAGGCTTCGAGCTGTTGTTTTAGGCACTGCTCAAAGTAATGGACCAACCCCCACCATAGAGCAATCGTATGATCCAAAATCTGCGGAGCATATACAAGCAGGAACCTATCCTACAATTGAGGATATGATTTTGGAAATGGAGGGTCTTGCTAAGGTGTTTGAGAAGTACCAAGTAAAAGTGTATCGTCCAACCCAGATTGAAAACTACAATCAGATATTCTCGAGAGACATTGGATTTGTAGTAGAAAACCTGTTTATTAATGCTAACATATTATCAAACAGAGCTCGCGAAATACAAGCCTTGCAATATGTGATAGATCAAATACATCCACAAAAGGTAATTACCTTACCTCAAGAGGTCCATATAGAAGGGGGTGATGTGATGCCCCATGGAGATTACATATTTGTTGGCACCTATTATGGAGATGATTACTCAAGTTATATTACTGCCCGTACAAACTTGGCAGCTGTTACTGCACTTCAGGAACTGTTTCCAGAAAAAATAGTAAAACCCTTTAATTTAAAAAAGTCAAATACAGAAGCTCACGATAATGCCCTGCACTTAGATTGTTGTTTTCAACCCATAGGCCACGGCAGATGCATTATTCATAAAGATGGGTTTTTAATCCAGGAAGAGTATCAGTGGTTAGTGGATTTTTTTGGCCCAGACAACTGCTTCAACATTGATAAAGATGAGATGTATAACATGAATAGTAACATCTTTAGTATTAGTGAAGATGTAATTATTTCAGAAAAAAACTTTACCAGACTTAACTCCTGGCTTTTAGAGAAAGGTTATACGGTAGAGGAAGTTGAGTACGCAGAAATTGCAAAACAAGAGGGCTTGCTCCGGTGCTCTACCATGCCATTATTTCGAGACTAAGGAGTCTGGTTATGTAGTCAAATGCTACTTCTTTATTTTCTTGCTACGATCCTGTTTTTTCCTTTTTGGTTTAACTAAAAGAGTACCTTTGTATTTAATATTTTAAATTTATGTATGCATGAAGCAAATTTCTGATACTATATTAATGATTCGCCCTGTTGCATTTAGGATGAATGAGCAAACCAAGGTGAATAATTATTTTCAAGAAGATCTTGATTTAAAAAATTCTCAAATTAATGCTAAGGCCCAGCAGGAGTTTGACACATTTGTCAAAAAACTTCGCGGCGTAGGTGTTAATGTTATTGTTGAGCAGGATGTCCTCTCTCTAGACACCCCAGATTCTATTTTCCCTAACAACTGGGTTAGTTTCCATCAAAACGGAATTGTTGCACTGTATCCAATGTTTGCTAAAAACAGACGTAGAGAAAGACGTGAAGAAATTATTGAAAGATTAGAAAAGGAGGGATTTGTTGTAGATGGCTTTATGGATTATACCCAGGCAGAGGAGCAGGAGTATTTCTTGGAGGGCACTGGTAGTTTGGTGCTGGATCGTGAAAATGGGAAGGCGTATTGTGCCATATCTCAAAGAGCTCATGAAGAGCTTATTGTTGAGTTTTGTGAAGATTTTGAGATGGACCCTGTTATTTTCACAGCCAATCAAACCGTTTATGATCAGCGCAAGGCAATTTACCACACCAACGTGATGATGGCCTTGGCTGAGAATTTTGTGGTTATTTGTCTTGATACTATTGATGACAAGCATGAAAAAAAACAAGTACTCAAGCATCTAAAAGAAACCAAAAAAGAGGTAATTGCAATTACAGAGGCTCAAATGCATCAATTTGCAGGAAATATGCTCCAGGTATTGGGGGCAAACAATCAAAAATATATGGTCATGAGTGAGGCTGCACGTTCTTGCTTGAGCAGTGATCAAGTGAAGGCAATTCAAAAACACTGTAAGATTTTAAGCAGCGATTTAACAACCATTGAAACCTGTGGTGGTGGAAGTGCCAGATGCATGATGGCAGAGGTGTTTTTACCGAAAGCTTTGAAAAGTATATAAAGTAATTATTGTTGTGCTATGCGTTTGATCATACCATCAAAAATGAAATAATGAAATGGCAGCATGATATACCAATACGCCCTGCCCGATAAGCCCTTTGGCCTAAAAGTTGCTGTTTGATGTAACACATTATCTTTATCTATTTTAAATTCAAGCCAGGCCTCTCCAGGTACTCTCATCTCAGCAAAAAGTAACAATCTTTTTTGATTTTTATCTGCCAAGATTACCCTCCAAAAATCCAAGGAATCTCCTTCATTGATGGTGTTAGGATTGGTGCGTCCCCTTCGTAGTCCAACACCCCCAAATAGTTTGTCTAAACCACCTCTAACGCGCCATAGCCAGTTGGCATAGTACCAACCCCTTTGGCCGCCTATGGACCAAATATTATCTAAGGCTTTATCTGGATTTTGAAGTAATATGGTTTGTTTGTCTTTCACGCAACCATTTACAGGCACCTCTACATATTTTTTAAGATCGCTTCTAAAACGTCCACTAATCATTGAGTCTTTCCAGCTGGAAACCACTTGATTTTGCTTTATTTTTTTAAAAGCCAACTCTATGGCCTTGATGTAAGATATGGATTCAATTTTTAAAATATCTTTAAGTCTTGTGTCACTAGTTATTACCTCAATGCACATGCTATCTACAAGGTTTAGAGCTAATTTGTAAGAGGTTGATGTCACAAAATAAAGCCAATAGCTTGATAGCTTAGGAGACAAAAAGGGCAGGGTAACGATGGATAAGTTTAACTTTCTAAAGCGGGCATAACCCTCCATCATCTCTCTATAACTTAAAATATCAGGACCCCCAATATCAAAACTCTCATTGTAACATTCTTTGTTGCCAAGAACTCCTGTAAGATAATTAAGAACATCTCTTATGGCTATGGGCTGACATTTTGTTTTAACCCACCTTGGGGTCACCATTATCGGAAGTTTTTCGCACAAATCTCTAATAATTTCAAAAGAGGCGCTACCACTGCCCACAATAATTGCAGCTCTTAAAACCGTTACTGCAGCAGTGCCTTGGTATAAAATATTTTCAACATTTTTACGAGACCAAAGATGTTTGGAAAGACTTTTCTGGTTGGCAATACCTCCAACATAAATGACTTGTTTGCAATTTGTTGGTTCTAGGTAGGTGTTAAAGTTTTTTACTGCACGTTCTTCTTTTTCGTCAAAATCAACGGTAGAGGAGCTCATTGAGTGGATTAAATAATAGGCTGCCTCTATATCTTCTGGTAGTGCATTTGGTGTCACTGGATCCAGAAAATCTATAATTACTATTTCAATTTGTTTTCTTAAATCTTCTGAGATTGATAGCCTGTTGGCGTCTCTAACAGAGCATACCACTTGATGTCCTTGGTTTAACAAAAGGGGAAGCAAGCGCATCCCTATATACCCATTAGCTCCTGTTAGTAGTATTTTCAAAATTTGTTGTTTGTATAAATATACACAGGACTTACCTAAAGTTAAAGACTTGTTGAGGTATTAACTTGATTTTAGGGTTTGTTACTCTATATCACAGCTCATCTATTCTTTGAGAGCTGCTCAGTGCCTTGGCTTTGAGTACTTTTTTAACAAAGCGATGTATTTCTTTGTCTTTAGTGCGCGCTTGTATTTTAATAAAATAATTTTCTTTGTAGATAGAGTACTCTTCTGCTTTGCCTTTGTACATAACCAATTTGTAATAAGGAAT
>CATEMS010000364.1 GCA_949507465.1 Flavobacteriaceae bacterium | reverse complement strand
TTATTTCAGATACAGAAATTCAAGGGTTTAGATTTTCAGAGGCATGGGCAACAGACCAGCGGTTGTTTTTTAATATTAAAACGTCTCATCCATTTACAGACATGCTGCAATCGCCTCCAAAAAAGGGGATGCCAGGTGCTAGAAAATGTGCTTTAGAGTTCAAAAACCCAAACAATGAACCCGTATATATATCCGTCGGTATTTCTGCGGTAGATCAAGCAGGGGCTAAACTAAATAGGGAGGTAGAAATTGGCTCAAAAACCTTTGAGACCCTCAAGAGGGAAGCCACACAATCTTGGGAACAGCAGTTAGAAAAAATTGTTGTCCAAGACCCAAATACAGACCACCTTGCTACTTTTTACACGGCCTTGTATCACACCATGATTGCTCCTAATATATACCAAGATGTAGATGGTCGGTACAGGGGTATGGACCTAGAAATTCATCAAACTAAGGATTTTGACTACTATACTGTGTTCTCTCTTTGGGATACCTACAGAGCAGCTCATCCATTATATACTATCATAGAACAAGAGCGAACCAATGATTTTATACATACCTTTTTGGCAAAATATGACCATGGAGGTATCATGCCAATTTGGGATTTGAGTGCCAATTATACTGGATGCATGATTGGGTACCATGGAGTACCCGTAATTGCAGATGCTTACCTTAAGGGCATTAGAGGATATGATACTAAAAAAGCGCTTGAGGCCATGCTACACAGCGCCATGCAGGATAAGTTAGGCCTGGCTTCATACAAAGCAAGTGGTTTTATTCCTGTTGAAATGGAAAGCGAAAGTGTTTCCAAAACTCTTGAATATGCATATGATGACTGGACCATTGCTCAAATGGCTCAGAAAATGGGGAATACTCAGGTGTTTAAACAATTTACGGAGCGGGCACAGTATTACAAAAACATGTACAATCCAAGCACTGGTTTTATGCAAGGAAGGTTTAATAATACTTGGTTTGGTCCTTTTGATCCTTATGAGGTTAATTTTAATTACACAGAGGCCAATGCTTGGCAATACAGTTTGTATGCCCCACAAGATATATCTGGCTTGATGCAATTAATGGGTGGTAAAGAGCAATTAGCACAACACCTTGATGATTTGTTTACTGCAAAACAAGAAACCTCTGGACGCAAGCAGCCAGATATTACCGGACTCATTGGGCAGTATGTTCATGGCAATGAACCAAGCCATCACATGGCTTATTTGTATAATTTTGTTAATAGGCCAAATGATACCCAGCGTATTGTAAGAGAGATTTTAACAACCTTATACGCAAACGCTCCAGGTGGGATAAGTGGAAATGAAGATTGTGGGCAAATGAGCGCATGGTATGTGTTTAGCTCTCTTGGATTTTACCCTGTAACTCCAGGTAGTAATCAATACATCATTGGATCTCCCTTGTTTGAAAAGGCAACCATAAATCTAGAAAACTCAAAGCAATTTACAGTGAAAGCCAATGGTCTGTCCAAGGAAAATTTCTACATCAAGTCTGCCAAATTAAATGGCAAGGCCTTGGATAGAAGTTATTTGTACCACCATGAGCTTATCTCTGGAGGGATCTTAGAGTTTGAAATGACAAACACTCCAAGTATTTGGGGTACAAAAGACTCCCAAATTCCAAGCACTCATATACAAGAGCATCAGATACTGCTACCTCCTTTTATTGCCTCTGGCGATGTAAGTTTTAAAAACACAACCAGCATCACCCTTGGTGTTGCAGATCCAGATGCAGCTATTTATTACAGCATAGATCAAGGAAAATTTATTAAATATGAAACTGCTCTTGCTATTTCAGAATCTGTAGAAATTAAAACCTTTGCACAAAAACAAGGTAAAAAAAGCGGGGTGCTCTCTACACAGTTTTTTAAGATTGATCCAAACGTGAGCATTACCCTAAACACTCAATACGCAAATCAGTACAGCGCTAGTGGAGAAAACGCGCTGATTGATGGCATAAAGGGCGCCTTAGATTTTAGAACGGGCGCTTGGCAGGGATATAGTAATAAGGATGTAGATGCTATTGTAGATTTGGGATCCTTGCAAGATCTTTCAGAGATTACAACAAACTTTTTACAAGAACAGCGCAGTTGGATTTTTTATCCCACCCAAGTGGAGTGTTTGATTTCACAAGATGGTAAAAACTTCACCTCTATAGGGGTCCAAAAAATAGACGCAGCCAAACCCAATAAGGACGCGGTTATAAAATCTGTTGTGTTTCAAACAAATCAAAAAGCACAATATGTAAGACTAAAAGCTACAAATTTAGGAGATGTACCTACTTGGCATCTAGGCCACCCTTTTGATGGTAAGGCTTGGATTTTTACAGACGAAATAGAAATAAACTAACACTATGAAAAGACGTAATTTTTTACAAAAAGCAGCATTAGGATCTGTTGGAATAACAACACTAGGCACTAGCCTGAGGGCCACAGCTGCAACTTCAAAAAAAGCGAAGACCACACTAAGGTCACAAACTTCTGATGCTTCCCTTCCTGTTGTAATTGCTACTTGGAGTGTAGCCCAGGCAACACAAAAGGCATGGCAGTCTCTGCAAGAGGGTAGCTCTGCTTTAGACGCCGTGATTGCCGGTTGTGGTGTAGAGGAGGCTAATGCTAAGGGGCAATCTGTTGGTATTGGCGGGCTACCAGACCGTGAGGGCCGTGTTACTTTAGATGCTTGTGTTATGAATGAAAAAGGAAATTATGGCGCGGTGTTATGCATGCAAAATATAAAACACCCTATTGCTGTAGCTAAAAAAGTAATGGAGGATACCCCTCATGTTATTATGGCTGGGGGGGGGGCTGAACAATTTGCTGTTTCTCAGGGTTTTGAAAGAGAAAACTTGTTGACAGAACAATCAAAGAAAGATTGGGAAACCTGGAGGCAAACCTCCAAATACAAACCCATTATTAATATAGAAAACCATGATACCATAGGAATGCTTGCCATAGACACAAACGGAACAATTTCTGGGGGGTGTACCACAAGCGGTTTGGCATATAAAATGGCGGGTCGTGTTGGAGACTCAGCGATCATTGGTTCTGGTCTTTTTGTTGATAATGAAATAGGCGCGGCAACCGCTACAGGACTTGGAGAAGAGGTTTTAAAAACAGTAGGGAGTTTTTTAATTGTGGAGCTTATGAGACAAGGAAAATCTCCACAACAGGCCTGTGAGCAAGCCATCCTTAGAATCATAGAAAAAACACCTAATATCCAAGACTTTCAAGTAGGGTATATTGCGGTCAATAAAAAAGGAGAAACAGGAGCTTACTCTATACATGAGGGTTTTACAACTACCACTTATCAACATCAAAAAAATACAATCAGTAATTCAGATTTTTACAATAAAAAATAAGTGTACTTTCAAATACTCAATCAACCTACTAGCCTTTTTAGTGCTAGGGAGTATCTAAGTAAAAAGTACCCTAATTAAAGTCAGAATATAAAAAGTTGTTAAAAATGAGGTGGATATTTTCTCAATTTTGTGTATTTTCAGGGCTATAAGTAGGTTGATACCTAAGGGTGTTAATCAAATTTGGGGCGAAAAGCCATCACGCAAGTGGTGGCTTTTCAATTTTATAATAGCACACATAAACCTCTGTCTTAAAACAGCTTAAGTACGGTGTGATAATCAAGCTCAGAAAAAGAACTTACTACTTTATCGGCCTTGCTATAATCTTGATCTGTAGAGTGAGTGCTGTCATATCCTACCACAAAAATACCAGCATCGTTGGCTGCTTTAATGCCATTGCTAGAATCTTCTATAACCATACAGTTTTTTTTGGGATGTCCTGATGCTTTTGCAGCGTTTATGAAAATTTCTGGGTGTGGTTTGCTTTGTTTTAAATCTGCGCCACTTAATTTAGCTACAAAGTATTGATCTAAATTAAAACGCTCAAAAATACGATTGATATTGGGCATAGAAGCAGAAGATGCTAAAACTAGCGTTAGGCCATTGTCATGATAGTTTTTGATAAGATCTAACACGCCATCTAGAAGTTGCAGTGAGGTGTCATTTTCAAATAAATATTTGAAATGCTTTCTTTTGATTGCCACCAGTGTTTTGGGATCTGTATCTAGATTAAAATGCCCCACCAATTGCTTGCAGATGTTGAGAGTAGACTGGCCTGTGTAACTCGTATACATTTGCTCTGTGACGTGTATACCCATGTCTTTAAACATTAAAAAATAGGCTTTACGGTGCAGAGGTTCTGTGTCTACAATTACACCATCCATATCAAAAAGTACTGCTTTTAGCATCTTGTTTTTTGTTAGAAAATTAGAAAACAAATGTATCTTTTTTTAAAATAAGTAGCACTCTTAATCTATATTTAGTCTGCCAATAAATATCAATTTTTAGGGGTTTATATCTCCTTGTAGATCACTTTTGCAATGACTTTTGTTTTTGGTCATAGAGATTTCAATATTATTATGGATATTTGCACCAAGAAAGTAGCTTAGTTCTTTAAAGTTATTGGCCTAAAAATGACACCCTATGGCATCAGACATTAAAAATTTAAAAGACTTACAAAACACAGAGTATTCTTTGCGCAAACTCTTTAGTGAGGCAGAAGACTTTTTACCTCTTTTGGGAACAGATTATGTGGAGCTGTATGTTGGTAATGCAAAACAGGCAGCGTATTTTTATAAAACAGCTTTTGGCTTTCAAAGTGAGGCCTATGCAGGTCTAGAAACTGGTAGAAAAGACAGCGTATCTTATGTCTTAAAGCAGGATAAAATTAGATTGGTACTCACCACACCCCTAACCAAAGATGGTCCTATCAATGAGCACATCAATCTTCATGGAGATGCTGCCAAAGTAATAGCCTTATGGGTTGAGGATGCCACCAAGTCTTTTGAGGAAACCACAAAGCGAGGCGCAAAACCATTTATGGAACCCACCCGTCAAGAAGATGCAGATGGATATGTCATCACATCTGGTGTGTATACCTACGGAGAAACCGTTCATCTATTTATTGAACGTAAAAATTACAACGGAATCTTTTTGCCAGGATATACCAAATGGGAGTCTCATTACAATCCTGCCCCTGTTGGGTTAAAGTTTATAGATCATATTGTTGGAAATGTTGGTTGGGGAGAAATGAATAAGTGGTGTGAGTTTTATGCTAAAACAATGGGTTTTGCACAAATAATCTCTTTTGCAGATGATGATATTGCCACAGATTACACCGCCCTTATGAGCAAAGTAATGAGCAATGGTAATGGCCGCATAAAATTTCCTATAAATGAGCCTGCTAAAGGGAAAAAGAAATCACAAATTGAGGAATATCTTGATTTTTATAATGGTCCTGGAGTTCAGCATTTAGCCCTAGCAACCGATGATATAGTTGCAACGGTTTCTGCCATGCGAGAACGCGGAGTAGAATTTTTATATGTGCCAGAGACGTATTATGATGATGTTTTACAGCGCGTTGGTGAAATTGATGAAGATATCCAGGTGCTCAAAAAGCATGGCATTTTAATTGACCGTGATGAGGAAGGGTATCTGTTACAGATTTTCACAAATACCATTGTAGATAGGCCTACTATGTTTATTGAAATTATACAGCGAAAAGGAGCACAATCTTTTGGCGTTGGAAATTTTAAAGCCTTATTTGAGGCTATAGAAAGACAACAAGCCAAACGCGGAACACTCTAAGGCATAAATTCTACCACAACAGCCAAAGCCGCATTTTTCAAGCGGCTTTGCTGTGCAATTAATTTTGTGTTTGACAATATAAATTAAACAAGGCCCAATTGGATTGCTTCAAAATGTGTATTTTTCACATTCACAACCATAGTTTAAAATCCATGAAATATATATTTTATGCTTTAGTGTTATGTAGCATGGCTGCTTGCCAGTACTTTGAGACAGATAAAATTTCTTCAGATACTTTTTATGATCAAGAGCTGAAGACAATTTCCTGGAATCAGGTCGATCAGTTTCCCAACTTTGTTTCTTGTCAAAAATATTCAGATAAAAAAGCAAGTAAAACCTGTTTTGAAAACACATTGATTTCTAACATGTACAAAGGCCTTTCCTCCAAACATCTAGTTAGTTCTCGGAGCATTAAAGATACTATTTGGGTTTCCCTTACCGTCTCAGAGAAAGGTGATATTTTTTTAAACACCATCTCAATTGACAGCCTTACTGCCACAAGCTTTCCAGATGTGTCTATGTGGATTACCCAAAGCATCGATAGCTTACCCTCCTTGGCCCCAGCTCATAAAAGAGGGGTTCCTGTTGCAGTGTCTTTTAATTTACCTGTTGTTTTGCAAACAAAGTAAGTGTATTGGCATTAGCAAAAGCTAAAACCTTAGGGCGCCGTTTAGATATTGTTTAAATTTGTAGTAATTATTACTTACTAATTCCAACACATAATTGAGTACATCAGAGCGCATTATATTGGGTATTGATCCAGGAACTACCATTATGGGTTTTGGACTTATAAAAGTGGTTGGAAAAAAAATGGAATTTCTGCAGCTCAATGAATTACAGCTTTCCAAGTATGAC
This sequence comes from Flavobacteriaceae bacterium, assembly GCA_949507465.1. Taxonomy (GTDB): domain Bacteria; phylum Bacteroidota; class Bacteroidia; order Flavobacteriales; family Flavobacteriaceae; genus CATEMS01. Next base: position 4,164 of record CATEMS010000364.1, on the reverse strand, counting down.
AATCATTACAAACGTCTTAAACTTATTTTTGAGCGCACCATCGAGCTTATTGACACTTTTCATCCAGATCACATTGCCATTGAGGCTCCCTTTTTTGGTAAAAATGTACAATCCATGCTCAAACTAGGAAGGGCCCAAGGGGTTGCTATGGCCGCTGGTTTGTCTAGAGATATACCTATCACAGAGTACGCACCAAAGAAAATAAAAATGGCTATTACAGGCAATGGTAATGCCTCCAAGGAGCAAGTTGCAAAAATGCTTCAAAGCATTTTAGATCTTAAAGAGTTGCCAAAAAATTTAGACAGCACAGATGGATTGGCAGCAGCAGTTTGCCATTTCTACAACAACGGTAAGAGCACCAGCACTGGTAAAAACTACTCGGGATGGTCAAGTTTTGTTCAGCAAAATGAGAAAAGAATAAAAAAGTGATTTTGCATATATAATGGCTGGTATTTATATTCATATTCCTTTTTGCAAACAAGCGTGTCATTATTGTGACTTCCATTTTTCAACATCCTTAAAAAAGCAAGATAGCATGCTTGAGGCTATCTGTAAAGAGCTTGAACTTCGCAAAGACAAGCTTTCTGAACCTATTGAAACTATATATTTTGGAGGGGGCACTCCAAGTCTGTTAACCCCAAAGCAAATAGATCTTGTTTTACAGACGGTGTATGATAATTTTCATATCATAGACAGCCCAGAGATCACACTTGAGGCCAATCCTGATGATTTAACGGAGGCTAAAATTGATAGTTTAGCCAACACAAAAATAAATAGGCTCTCTATCGGCATACAATCTTTTTTTGAAGAAGATTTAACTCTCATGAATAGAGCTCATAATCAAGCAGAGGCACTTCAATGTATTGTAAAGGCAAAACAGTATTTTGAAAACATCAGCATAGATTTAATGTATGGTATCCCTCAAATGACACCGCACAGATGGCAAGAAAATATAGAAAAAGCATTGTCTTTGGAGGTGCCTCATATTTCTTGTTATGTTTTGACTGTTGAGCCTAAAACAGCCCTAGAGAGATTTATTAAAAATGGAGTTATACAACCTGCAGATGACGTTGTCGCTGCTGAGCATCATGCAGTTTTGGTTGAAAAAACCACTGCTGCTGGATATCATAATTATGAGTTTTCTAATTTTTGTATTCCTGGGTGGGAATCACAAAGTAATTCATCTTACTGGATGAGAAAACCTTATTTGGGAGTGGGGCCATCTGCCCATAGTTATGATGTGGTTTCCAGAAGTTGGAATGTATCAAACAATACTCGCTACATACAAAGCATTGAAGTGGGAGTGCTGCCACTTACCAAAGAGATACTTACCATAGAAAATCAATACAATGAGTATGTTATGACGCGCCTAAGGACTGCCGGCGGGGTCTCTATAGCTGAAATTGGCTCTTTGTTTGGCCCAAAATTCAAGAGGTATTTCAAACAAAACATGCAACAACATGTGGCTTTAGATTTACTAATTTGTGAGGGAGATTTTGTAAAAGCTACTAAAAAAGGGAAGTTTCTAACAGATGGTATTGCTGCAGATTTATTTATGATTTAATCTAGGAGTGTTGTATATTTAGAGTTGTAAATTCAAGCTATGCTAGCCACTATTAACATCAATAATTCTAGACTTACTGTAGATTTTTCAAAGCCCTTAGATATCTCTATTGTAATGTCAGACAGCTCACAAAACCCCTTAGCTTGGTATCTTGAAAAGCCCCAGATATATCCTGTACAGCTCGGTGATTGGGTAGGTAGGGTAAGCCAAGGCGCTGCTGTAAATTTCAATAACATATCATTTAACCCTCATGCTCATGGCACCCATACAGAGTGTTTAGGGCACATAACTAAGGCGTTTTATTCTGTCAATGATGCATTAAAGAGTTTCTTTTTTATGGCTGAGGTCATTACGATTTCACCCGTGTTGATTGGGCAAGATTACCTGCTACCATTAGCAGCCATCACACAAAAATTAAAAGGTAAAACACCTTCGGCAGTTGTGATAAGAACACTGCCAAATACAATTTCAAAAATATCTCAGAAATACACCAATACCAATTGGCCTTATTTAGATCATAAGGCAGCTGAATTTTTAAGAGATTTGGGGGTAGAGCACCTACTTATAGACCTGCCTTCTGTAGATAAAGAAAAAGACAATGGCGCTTTACTAGCTCACAAAGCATTTTGGAATATTCCAGAAGCTCCCAGAGAAAATGCAACAATAACAGAGTTTATTTACGTAAAGGATACCATTAAAGACGGCCCTTATGTACTAAACTTGCAGGTTGCTCCTTTTAAAAATGATGCCTCACCTAGCAGACCGGTGTTGTATGAAATAGCAGACTAAAGGTCAAAAAGCCTCCAATTAGCCACAGCTCATATCTGCTACAATTTTCCAGCTACCGTCTATATTTTTAAAAATAACCATAAACACACCCTTGGCATCTGCTATCTCTCTAGATAAAAAATACTCTCCCATAACCCAGTAGCTGTTTGTTTCAATATTTGAGATGTCATTAATGGTAAAAGTTAATGTGCCACTTTGCTCTTTGGTGGGATACCCTTTTTTATAATTATCGAGGGTTTGTTGCCATCCCTTGGTGAGACCACTTTTACCATAAAATTTTAAAGAGTCACTGTTAACATACCCTTGCATAAAACCTTCAAGATCATTTTTGCTCCAAGCAATTTGTTGCTCTTTCATGACTTTTAAAATTGCTGCTTTGTCTTGGGTTATTTTGTCTTGGTCAATTTTGTCCTGGGCTAGAAGCTTTTCTTGAGGTGCTTGGGTTTTAGGAGCGCTGCTATGCTCACAACTTGAAAGACAAACAATAAGGATAAGGGTGTATGCTATTTTCATAGAAAAGAGTTTTTAATTATGCGCCATAAAGTTATCATTTACAACCTTATGAAATTTAATGGTAAGCTTATTGAAGTTTTATTCACCTGCAACACATAGCAAGTGTTATTGGCTCATTTGAGTGAAATAATGATAAAACTGAGGGATTGTCTCTATCCCTTTTAAGTAATTCCAGATGCCAAAATGCTCGTTTGGAGAGTGAATGGCATCACTATCTAGACCAAAGCCCATTAAAATGGTTTTGCTTTTTAGTTCTTTTTCAAACAAAGCCACAATTGGGATACTCCCTCCACTTCGCTGCGGGATAGGTGTTTTCCCGAAGGTACTCTCATAGGCCTTACTCGCTGCTTTGTAACCAACACTATCAATTGGAGTCACATATGCTTGACCTCCATGATGTGGGAGAACCTTTACAGTTATCCCTTTTGGAGCGATGCTCTGAAAATGATTTTGAAAAAGGGTAGTGATTTCTTTCCAATTTTGATCTGGCACCAAACGCATTGATATTTTTGCAAAGGCTTGGCTAGCAATAACTGTTTTGGCACCTTCTCCTGTGTAGCCTCCCCAGATGCCGTTCACATCTAGTGTGGGACGAATACTATTTCGTTCATTTGTGGTATAGGTGGCTTCTCCATAGGTATCTTCAATCCCTATAGATTTGCAATAAGCCTCTTTGCTAAAAGGCGCTTTGGCCATCTCTGCTCTTTCGGCATCGGTGAGCTGGGCTACTTTGTCATAAAACCCAGGAATTGTTATATGGTTGTTCTCATCTGTTAAAGATGCAATCATTTTGGTTAATACGTTAATTGGGTTGGCCACCGCCCCTCCATACAAACCACTGTGCAGGTCTCTATTGGGTCCTGTAAGCTCTACTTCAACATAGCTTAAACCACGCAGTCCCGTTGTGATGCTTGGAATATCGTTGGCTATCATGCCTGTATCGCTAATTAAAATAACATCATTGGCTAGTTTTTCTTGATTTCTTTCTACAAACCATCCAAGACTCTCACTGCCTACCTCTTCTTCTCCTTCAATCATAAATTTAACGTTACAGGGCAGTTGATGGGTTTGGGTCATGTACTCCATAGCCTTAACGTGCATGTACATTTGGCCTTTATCATCACAACTCCCGCGGGCAAAAATGGCTCCTTGGGGATGTAGTTCTGTGTTCTTAATAACGGGTTCAAATGGAGGACTGTCCCATAACTCTACAGGGTCTGGTGGTTGTACATCATAGTGCCCATATACTAGTATGGTTGGTAGTGTGGGATCAATTATTTTCTCTCCATATACAATAG
>CATEMS010000363.1 GCA_949507465.1 Flavobacteriaceae bacterium | reverse complement strand
TTTCCCTAAAGAGGTTTTACCAACCCCAGGTGGCCCATACAAACAAATAATGGGAGATTTCATGTCGTTACGTAATTTGAGTACGGCAAGGTGTTCAATGATGCGTTTTTTTACATCATCTAGACCATAATGATCTCTGTCGAGGATTTTTTTTGCACGATTCAAATCAAATTTATCATTACTGAATTCGTTCCAAGGTAATTCTAAGAGCAGGTCAAGGTAATTTTTCTGGATACTAAACTCCGCAACTTGTGGGTTTAAACGTTGGAGTTTTGATAGTTCTTTTTTGAAATGTGTGGCTGTTTCTTCATTCCATTTTTTTGCATTACCACGAGCTCTCATAGCCTCTATCTCTGCCTCTGATGTACTCCCTCCCAGTTCTTCTTGGATGGTTTTCATTTGCTGATTTAAGAAATACTCCCGTTGTTGTTTATTGATATCATTATGAACCTTTGTTTGAATATCTTTCCGCAGGGAGAGTTTTTGCAACTCCAAGTTCATGTAACGAAGGGTTTCTAGAGCCCTTTCCTGCAAATCATTTATTTGTAGGAGCGACTGTTTTTCTGCCACTGAAATATTTAAATTCGAGGAAACAAAATTGATTAAAAACGAGGGACTCTCTATGTTCTTGATCGCAAATGAAGCATCACTTGGAATATTAGGACTGTCTTTTATAATCGCTAAAGATTTTTCTTTTATAGTCTCTACAATTACCAAAAATTCTTCATTATCCTTTGCGGGTCTAGCTTCCTCAACCCCTCTTACTCTTGCCGTTAGGTAGGGTTCTGTAGTAATTACCTCGGCTACTTGAAAACGTTTTTTACCCTGTATGATAACCGTTGTATTGCCGTCAGGCATTTTTAAAACCTTAAGTATCTTGGCTACAGTACCTATGGTATTTATATCTTCAATTCCTGGATCTTCTTCTCCCTCCTCTTTTTGAGAAACAACACCTATAATCTTTCCTTCCTTATTGGTTTGATTGATAAGTTTTATTGATTTATCACGTCCTGCAGTAATGGGGACAACAACACCCGGAAATAACACTGTATTGCGCAGTGGTAGTATTGGAAGTATTTCTGGTAGATCTTCATTGTTCATTTCTTCTTCGTCTTCTGAAGACATTAAAGGAATGAACTCAGCATCGTCCTGAAATTCCTGAAATGACAAACTGTCTAATAAGGATACTTTTGATTTTGACATAGTATGGTGTAGGACAATGTGTCACAAATATTGGTGATACAAAGTCGTTTGTTAATTATTTTGTTCCAATTAAGTGTAAGCAACTCCTGTTTCTTATGCTAATAGGAGCGCTTTACACAGCTATTAGTTCAATTTGTATGCCATACACCAAAGTAGTGTGGCGTTTATTTTATGAAACTATTTCATGACAATTTATTGGGCATAAAAAAAGCCTTTTCAATTAAAAGAAAAGGCTTTAAAAATTGCTGAATTGGTTAAGTCTTTTAAAGTAGATTTACATTAAAAACTCCTTGTGTTATTTCAATTACTGTAGGATCTACACCATCTGGATTTCTGGCAGTAAAACTGAAACGTGCACTGATATCTCCAGTTTCTTGATCAAAACTATCGATAATAAGTTCACCTGGGTTAGAAACAAACTCAATGCTGCTTCCCTCTCTGGTATACAGTCCAAGTGTTTCGTCTCCATTTTCTAACACTGTGCTCATTGGGTATACCCCAGAAGTAATTGCATCTGAAGGAAACACGATTTTCATGGTTCTACCATTTTCAAGGGTTGCAGTAATAAAAGTAACAATTACACCGTTAACCTCTTGATTTGTAATCTCAAGCGTGTCATTGACCCCAGAGGGCTCAAAACTGGCTCCATCAATTAAAGCCTGGAAAGGAATAAGTGCAGGTGGTTCAATTCCTTCAAAATAGACCGTAAAGCTCCCTTGTGTTATTTGGTATACTGAAGTATCTTCTCCAAGTGGGTCTCTTGCGGTGAAAGAGAAATTAGCCTCAATGATACCATTTTGTGTATCAAACTGAGTGAATGTGATACTTCCTGGGTTTGAACTTAAATTTTCACCACCAATATTAGGGTTGTAAATACCTATTAGTTTTGTCCCATCAGAGATACCATCCTCCATATCGAAGGTTCCTAATCCGGTATCAAATGGAATGTCAATTCTCATTAATGCGCCAGAGGCTGTTTGAGCTTCAACTTTAAAAATCATGTCATCTCCAACCATATTTAGAGTACTTGTTAGTACCTGATCTTCATGTTCTTGGCCATCTACAAGTGCGAAGAAATCATCAACATCTACAGGCTCTTCTGAGCCTCCACCCCCACCGGGGTCGCCTCCACCAGAGTTTTCATCAAAGGTCATTGCAATATCATTAAAAACACCTTGTGTTACTGTTGCAATTTGTATGATAGCATCTCCATTGGAGTCAAGTATTGGATCTCCATTAGCATCAACTGCTTGTCTGGCTGCAGTAAAATTAAATGTTCCAGATACCGTTAAATCTGTTTGATTGTAATCTGTGATGGTAAGGGTTCCTCCCCCACCGAGTTCTCCAAATGTCAGAAAAGGAAATGTTTCAGAAGAAACGTCAAAATAACTTGCACCATTGTCATTATTTGTAGGACCAAGATTTAAATCATAACTCCCATTTGCAAGCGGGCTGGCTGTCAATAGAATTGCTGTATTATTGCTTGACACACCTGTAATGATAAAGTCACCATCTACATTAACTGATGCTGTTGTAAATGCTGCTGTAAATAAACTTCCATTAACTTGAGCGGTGAAAGAACCTGTGGTGGTATCACCGGGAGTGTTTTGACCAGGAAATTCTCCCTCAAGGGGTTCATTGGTACAAGAAGGGAATTGAAATGCTATAAAAACGAGTAACATCCAATTAAAAAGTTGTATTTTTTTCATAAGTGCGTATGTTTTCCTTTGTAATAACAGCAAACATAACTAAAAATTGTATAGAATTAGTATTTTCTTGGTACACGTAAAAGTAAAAATACACCAACAATAAAAAACAAGACTAAAAATAAAATAGCATTGCGCATACTTCCGGTTATTTGATCCACAAATCCATAAACAAACATTCCAACCACTATCCCTATTTTCTCTGCTACATCATAGAAACTAAAATAGGATGTAGTGTCCTTAGTATCAGGTAAAAACTTAGAATATGTGGAGCGTGAAAGTGCTTGTATGCCACCCATTACAAGACCAACAAAACCCGCTGTTATGTAAAATTCAAGAGGCTCAGAAACAAAATATGCGGTTACACACAAAACAACCCAGACACAGTTAATAAAAATTAATGTTGTGATATTTCCAAATCTACCAGAGGCCTTAGATGTTAAAAAAGATCCTAAAACTGCTACCAATTGAATAATTAAAATACTGGAGATGAGCCCTAGTGTTTTTTTATCTGAATTGCCCCAATTTATTTCTTGTTCTCCAAAATAGGTAGCCACTAACATTACTGTTTGTACCGCCATGCTATAGACAAAAAAAGCAATTAAATATTTTTTTAATTGTGCATTTTTTGACAAAGAATTGTAAACGGTATGCAACTCCTTAAAACCATTTAAAACAACATCTTTATTTACGCCTTTAAAAGTGTTTGAAGCACTTGGCAAATAATAAAAGGAATATTGGCTAAACCCTATCCACCACAATCCTACCGTTACAAACGAAATTTTCATTGCCTGAATACTGGCATCATCTCCAGTGATACCAAAAAGTTCTGGTTGTAATACCATAACTAAATTAAAAAGAAGTAAAAAAACACTACCTACATACCCTAGGGAGAAGCCTCGAGCACTTAGACTATCCTGCTGCTCTTTAAAAGCCACGTCTGGCAGGTATGAATTATAGAAAACCAAACTACCCCAGAAACCAACTAATGCTAAAAAATAATTGAATAAACTAAGGTAAATATGTTCTAGAGAGAAAAAATACAATGTCATACAGGAAAAAGACCCTAGGTAGCAAAAAAACTTCATAAAGCTCTTTTTGTTTCCAACATAGTCTGCAATTCCGGATAACAAGGGAGATAAAAATGCTACCACCACAAATGCAGCTGCTGTAGTATAACTTATTAATGGAGTGCTTCTTATATGAGAACCAAACACATAGACCGTCTCTAAACCAGATGAGTCAAATAATGCACCATAAAATATGGGAAATACTGCAGATGTAATTACCAGACTATACACAGAGTTTGCCCAATCATAAAATGCCCAAGCATTTCGCAACTTTAAAGATCCTTTTTGTAATTTAGGCATGTCTTACATTTTTTACTAAATTAAATATATCATCTGATAATGCATGCTAATTTTTAGGTAAAGTAATTTTAATAGTAATACTTAATTTTTTGGCACATAGTTTGGTATAGATATAAAATAAATATTTAAAGAATACCATCATGAAAAAAGTAATCTTATTAGTATCTCTTAGTAGTTTGTTGATTTTAAGTTCTTGTTACAGTGACAATGACACCATAGCAGTATCATCGCTAAGTCAAGTTTTTGAAACAACGGTTAGTTTCACAAACTCAAATGGATACAGTCAACTTGTTGATATCCCCGCAGACATTCAGGTATATGAAAGTGATGTTATTTTAGTGTATTGGTTAGAGGATGTAATTTCTGATGGTGGCTCAGATACCTTTGATGTATGGACTCCTTTGCCCCAAACTATATATACCAACCAAGGAAGTTTTCAATACAGTTTTAATCATACCTTTATAGATGTTTTTTTGTTTCTACAGGGAGATATTAATCTTGATACCCTTGATAACAATCTAACCAATAATCAAACCTTTAGAATTGCCGTGGTTGGAGCAGAATTTGCCAAAACGAATCCTAGCATGCAACAAGTGCTTGCTCTTTAACATTTAATCTAAAAAAAATGAAAAAAGTAATTTTATTTATGCTTACCATATTGTTTGTAAGTTGTAATGCCAGCGCGCAAAAAACAGAAAAAAGCAAAGAAGTGTTTCCTGTTTCAAAGACAGATGCTCAATGGAAATCAGAACTCACAAAAATGCAGTATTATGTACTTCGTAAAGCAGGCACAGAAAGAGCATTTAGTAGTGAGTTAAACAATAATTATAGCAAAGGAACCTATTATTGTGCTGCCTGTCAAACTCCTTTGTTTAAAAGTGAAAACAAGTTTGATAGTGGTACTGGATGGCCAAGTTTTGATCGAGAAATAAAAGGAAACGTAGGGTATGATGTAGACTATAAAATAGGATATGCTAGAAGTGAGGAGCATTGCGCTACTTGCGGAGGGCATCTTGGGCATGTGTTCAATGATGGTCCAAGAGAGACTACTGGAAAAAGAAACTGTATAAATGGAGTGGCATTGATATTTAAAGAAGAAAAATAATGAGCAAGTATCCGATACAAAAAACCGAGGCACAGTGGAGAGAACAACTTGGAGAGCAAGCCTATAAAATACTTCGAGAAAAAGGCACAGAACGTCCCTTCACTGGAAAGTACAACCTTACTTTTGAAAATGGAACATATGCCTGTATGGGGTGTAAAAACAAATTATTTGAAAGTAGCAGTAAATTTGACAGCGGTTGTGGATGGCCAAGTTTTGATCAAAGCATTAAAGGAAGTGTAACCTACCTTAAAGATACTTCCTTTGGTATGGAACGCACAGAGATAATTTGTTCTAATTGTGGTGGCCATTTGGGACATGTTTTCAATGATGGTCCTACACAAACAGGCCAGCGATACTGTGTAAATTCATTATCTGTAGATTTTGAAAAATAAATTGGAATACTCCTTGGTGCCCAATTATTATTTTAGAATGTTCTTTTTTAAAAATTTTGTGACTTTTCCATTCCACATTTTGTAAATTTGTGATGAATTAATAAGCAAAGAAAATACCATGAATAAATATGATGTAATTGTACTAGGAAGCGGCCCTGGAGGGTATGTAACTGCTATTAGAGCCTCACAATTAGGATTAAAAACAGCGGTAATAGAAAAAGAAAGTCTTGGAGGAGTATGCCTTAATTGGGGTTGTATCCCAACTAAAGCACTTCTTAAGAGTGCGCAGGTTTTTGACTATTTAAAACATGCAGAAGATTATGGTCTTTCTGTGAAGCAATACGATAAAGATTTTAGCAAGGTAGTTGCGCGAAGTAGAAGTGTTGCTGATGGTATGAGTAAGGGTGTTCAGTTTTTGATGAAAAAAAACAAAATTGATGTTCTAGAGGGTTTTGGAAAACTATTGCCCGGTAAGAAAGTTGATGTAGATGGCACACTCTATAGTGCAGATCATATTATAGTTGCAACTGGATCTCGATCACGGGTATTACCAAGTCTTCCCCAAGATGGAAAAAAAGTGATAGGATACAGAGAAGCCATGACACTAAAAACGCAACCAAAGTCAATGATTATAGTTGGTAGTGGAGCAATTGGTGTAGAGTTTGCTCATTTTTACAATACCATGGGCACACAAGTTACCTTAGTAGAATTTCAACCCAATATAGTTCCTGTAGAAGACATAGATGTTTCAAAACAATTTGAACGCTCCTACAAAAAAGCAGGTATCAAGGTAATGACTAATTCTTCTGTTGAAAAAGTTGACACCACAGGTAAAACAGTTAAGGCAACCGTAAAAACCAAAAAAGGAGAAGAGATCATAGAAGCAGATATTGTTTTATCTGCCGTTGGGATTGTTGCTAATATAGAAAATATAGGCCTTGAAGATGTAGGTATCGTTACTGACAAAGGTAAAATCATGGTCAATGACTATTACCAAACAAACATTCCTGGATATTACGCAATTGGCGATGTAACCCCAGGGCAGGCACTAGCTCACGTAGCATCTGCAGAAGGTATTTTATGTGTAGAGAAGATTGCAGGTATGCAGGTAGAGACTATAGACTACGGTAACATTCCTGGATGTACCTATGCAACGCCAGAAATTGCAAGTGTTGGAATGACAGAAAAACAAGCCAAAGAAGCTGGCTATGAGCTAAAAGTTGGAAAGTTCCCTTTTTCTGCTTCAGGAAAAGCTAGTGCAGCTGGCACAAAGGATGGTTTTGTAAAGGTTATTTTTGATGCCAAATACGGAGAGTGGTTAGGCTGTCACATGATTGGGGCTGGAGTAACAGATATGATTGCTGAGGCAGTTCTAGGAAGAAAACTAGAAACCACAGGTCATGAAGTATTAAAAACAATTCATCCACACCCAACTATGAGTGAGGCTGTTATGGAAGCCGTAGCAGACGCCTACGATGAGGTGATACACCTCTAGGAATACAGCATTTATTTAAACCCGCTTATGGCGGGTTTTTTATTTACTTGATTTAAAGGTTTGTAAGCAAATTAATTCCAAAAAATTGTTAATAGTACTGTGCAAAAACATATTACTACTCCCCTATTATACGCTGTAAATTTTATTATGTTTGTTATAAGTGCTGTTTTTATTTCAAACAGATTAACAAATAACGACTCTCTAAAATGAGAAACTTTCTTATTGCGTTTTTTACTTTTGTTGTATGGTCATTTTTTGCGCTTTGGGTTTATTTTTTGATGCTCCCCAACAAACAGAAAATTACTTCCAACACCACCCAAGTCTCTAATGAGTCTGTAAGTAACAAAACTAATGAAAGTAGCACTTTACTTATACAAAACGAAAACAAACAATCTGTAGCAACTGAGCAAATAATAAAAAATATTAAATTTTCTGAACCCACTGAAAGTTTTGGATTAACAGCACGTGATACAGAAAACAATATTGTATTTGAATTTAAAAAAGGAATTACATTCATAAAAAATGATTCGTATCTAGACATTCCAGTATCCTTAGATTCTTTTAAGATCTTACTTAAGGATTACATGTTACAGCATCCAGAAAAAGAAATTCACATTATCTCATTTTACAGTGCTACAGAAAATTTTGTTACTCCAAATATTGGCCTACAACGTGGTTCGCAAATAAAAAATATGCTCATTAATGCCGGTATTGACAGTACTAAGATTGTTGTGAAATCTAATATTGCAGACATATCCTTTACAAATGAAAACATCTGCTCAAATGCCATTGAATTTAAATTTCAACCCTTACACCCAAAAAGAGTTGCCCAGGCCATAATACCCAAAGAAATTAGTAGGCCAAGTAGCATTACCTTTTCCCCTACAGTTTCAAATACAACAATTTTAAAGACAAAAAAACTACAGGAACTTCTTATACGTGTCACGCAAATTTTAAACCAGTACCCAAATGCAAAAGTTACATTAGTTGGACATACAGATAATTCTGGGACTACTGAAGAAAATCACATTCAAGGATTATCGTATGCAAAACAACTTAGGTGGTTTTTAACTAGCAAAAGTACTGTAGATAAAAAAAGAGTCCGTATTCTATCAAAGGGAGAGTCACAACCCATAAAGAGTAATAGAACACCAAAAGGTAGTTTGAAAAACAAAAGAATTGTGTTACAATTTACATACTAAATGAATTCATTAAATAATTACATAGATCAATTGCAAACACCAGAATTTATTGGTGTTTTTGCTCTTATGCTTAGTACTTTTTTAATAGGTTATCTATTTGGTTATTTCCTTGAAAAGGATAAAAAAAGAGCCCTTATCAATAGACTTAAAAAAGAAGTGAACACACTAAGAAGTTCAAAAAAAATCAAAAATATTGATGTAAGCTATCACCAGGTAAGACCAAACACACATACACAACCAGATAAACAAGTAGTAACCCCACAAACAACCCTAATACCAAACACTACAAAGAAAACAATAGCTACAAAAGCACGCACAGAATTTGTGAAATACAGTCATAACAAGCCTGTCTTAGATTTTAAGAGTATTGGTGAGGGTAATCCAAACAATCCAGATAGCTTAACACAAATTAATGGTATTGGTCCTTATATTGAGCAGCGCCTTAATGATATAGGGATCTATAATTATTCTCAAATAAGTAAACTACAACTTAAAGACATTGGTATTGTTACCCATCTCATTGATTTTTTCCCTGGAAGAATAGAGGCAGATAATTGGGTAGAACAAGCAACAGACCTCATACCAACATCATAGAGAATTATAGTGTAAGAGACACATGCTAAAAAACAAAAACCGCCTCACTAGACGGTTTTTTTTTGTAGTAAAAACAATGCTATTTAAAGTGCATAAAAGCTTGTTTTGCCAATAGCGCTTTGTCTGTCTCCACATTATCTTGATCTGGTACGCAGCAGTCTACAGGACATACTGCAGCACACTGGGGCTCGTCATGGAAACCTTTACACTCAGTGCACTTATCTGCAACAATGTAATAAATTTCATCACTCACGGGTTCTTGAGTTTCATTGGCGTCCACGGCTTTACCATTAGTAAGCACCAAGGATCCCTCTAAGTCTGTTCCATCTGCATAACGCCAATCATCTGCACCCTCATAAATAGCTGTGTTTGGACATTCTGGTTCACAGGCCCCACAGTTAATACACTCATCAGTTATTATAATTGCCATTGAAATTAATTTTAATATTACAAATTTAAGTCCTTGTGATGGCAACTACAAATACATAGTAAAAAATTATGAAAACATTTTGTTTATGCCTTGTTTTTCAAATAACATTTACAGGACTTTTTTTTACCTTTGAGGCACATACAAATCAACAATGAATCTAGATCAAAGAATAAACGCTTTTGTAATGTTAGGGCGTTTTTTAGCTCAGTTTGCAAGCCCATTAAAAGTTAAAAATAATACCCCTGAGCCTAGAGCTTTCCATGCAGGTTCTTCATTACCAGATGCTGCTGTTTTTTTTGAGCAAATGGAGCAAGCTCTTGAAGATGCTCACCATCAAAACAAATGGTTTACCTATGATAATCTCGCATTTTCATGTAAAAGTTGGGGTGATGCACTTACCAAAGAAAATATAACTACTTGGGTGACACCATATGCTATTGGTAAAGTGGCATCAACAAAAACAGTTGCTATTGTAATGGCTGGAAATATTCCTCTTGTTGGATTTCATGATTTTATATCTGTACTCTTGTGTGGTCATAAAGCCCAAATAAAATTATCCTCAAATGATAATAAACTACTTCCTGTGTTAGCCAACTATTTGTGCACAATAGAACCTGGTTTTAGACCTAATATCAAATTTGTAACAGATACCTTGCACTACTTTGACGCAGTCATTGCCACTGGCAGTAATAATACGGCAACTTATTTTGATCATTATTTTAGTAAATATCCTCATATCATTCGAAAAAATAGAAATGCTGTTGCCATTATAAAAGGAGATGAAACTCCAAAGCAAATGAGCGCATTGGCAGATGACGTTTTTAGATATTTTGGATTAGGATGCCGTAATGTATCCAAAATATATATTCCTGATCAATACAATTTAGATCATTTTTTTAATGGTATGTTCGCTTGGAAAAAAGTAATAAACAACAATAAATACATCAATAATTATGATTACAACAAGGCAGTTTATCTAATGAGTGATATTAAATTATTTGATAATGAATTTATGTTACTCAAAGAGGACTTAGGTTACTCTTCTCCCATCTCTGTAGTGTTTTATGAGCGTTACAAAGACATGCATACCCTTAGAGACCAACTACAAAAACAAAAACAACACATACAATGCATTGTATCTTCTGATGATGTACCCTTTGGAGTTGCACAAAGCCCTGCCCTTTCCGATTACGCAGATGGAGTAGATACCATAGATTTCTTGATAAGATTATAATAACTTACTATTTCTACACACAGATTTTATTCTATTTTTTAAGAATTTTGATGTATAATAAAACTACCATGAAAAAACACAATTTTAGCGCCGGTCCTTGCATACTACCCTCATCTGTTCTAGAGAAAGCTAGCAAGGCAGTAATTAACTTTGATAACCTTGATTTATCTCTACTTGAAATATCACATAGAAGTAGTAATTTTGTTAGGGTCATGGAGCATGCTAAAGAGCTTGCCCTAGAACACCTAGGTTTGCAAAACAAAGGATATAAAGCACTATTTCTTCAAGGTGGTGCTAGCATGGAATTTTTAATGGTTGCCTATAACTTTTTAGAACATAAAGCTGGATATATAAACACCGGAACATGGTCAGACAAGGCAATTAAAGAAGCTAAGTTGTTCGCAGATGTAGTAGAGATTGCTTCTTCAAAACACGCAAACTTTAACTTTATTCCAAAAGATTATAGCGTTCCTAGTGGCTTAGATTTTGTCCATTGCACAAGTAATAATACAATTTTTGGAACCCAAATGAATGCATTCCCTCAAACTGATTGCCCCTTGATTTGTGATATGAGTAGTGATATTTTTTCTCGAAATTTAGATTTTGAAACATTTGATTTGATTTATGCAGGAGCTCAAAAAAATATGGGGCCAGCCGGTACAACTTTGGTTGTAGTTAAGGAAGATGTGCTAGGACGGGTTTCTAGAAAAATACCTTCTATGCTAGACTACAGAGTTCATATTTCTAAGGATAGCATGTTTAATACACCTGCAGTGTTTCCAGTGTATGTATCAATGCTTACACTATCTTGGCTTAAAGAACAAGGAGGTATTGCTGTAATGGAAAAATTAAACAATCAAAAGGCAGCACTACTCTACACTGAAATAGACCGTAATCCATTGTTTAAAGGTTTTGTTGCAAACAAAGAAGATCGATCAAAAATGAATGCAACTTTTAGTCTTCACGATGACAGCCATGCCGATATGTTTGATGCACTTTGGAAACAAGCAGGAATTAACGGATTAAATGGCCACAGAAGCGTTGGAGGGTATAGAGCATCTATGTACAACGCTTTATCATTAGAAAGTGTGCAGGTACTGGTTGATGTGATGCAACATCTAGAAAATAACTTATAAAAAGTATAGCAATAATAGTAATAAACAAAGTATACATATCCATTCTTTCCAAAACTAAAATTATCTATGAAAGTATTAGCAAATGATGGTGTTTCTCAATCAGGTATTGATGCATTAACAAATGCGGGTTTTGAGGTGATTACCACAAAAGTAGCCCAAGAACAACTAGCAAATTTTATCAATCAAAATGACATTAGTGTTTTATTAGTGCGCAGTGCAACAACTGCAAGAGCTGCACTTATAGATGCCTGTCCCTCCCTAAAGGTGATAGGACGCGGAGGTGTAGGAATGGACAATATAGACGTTGCATACGCTCGCCAAAAGGGTTTAAGTGTCATCAACACGCCAGCTGCTTCTTCATCTTCTGTGGCAGAATTGGTATTTGCTCATTTATTTGGAGGTGTTCGTTACCTTTATGATGCTAACAGAAATATGCCTTTGGATGGTGATACCAAATTTAAAGAGCTTAAGAAAAACTATGCAAAAGGCAGCGAACTTCGCGGAAAAACAATTGGTATAATTGGATTTGGACGCATTGGCCGTGAGGTTGCAAAAATTGCTCTTGGCTGTGGCATGAAAGTTATTGCAAGTGACAATTATGTTGATAGTGCAGCTGTGGCTTTAGAATTTTTTGATGGTCAAAAAGTAAATATCGAAATCAAAACAATACCAATTAACGATTTGATTCAACAAAGTGATTTTATCACGTTGCACGTACCTGCTCAAAAACAATATGTTATTGGAAAAGAGCAAATTGCACAAATGAAAGATGGCGCAGCAATCATTAATGCCGCTCGTGGAGGAGTAATTGACGAAGTTGCATTAATTCAGGCGCTTGATAGCGGTAAACTTTCTTTTGCTGGACTTGATACATTTGAAAAAGAACCAACACCCGCAGTTAAAGTGCTTATGAGCCACAAAGTATCCTTAAGTCCTCATATTGGTGCTGCTACCAACGAGGCTCAAGATAGAATTGGTACTGAGTTGGCCTCTCAAATAATAACACTATTAAAATAAGTTTCCATTTTAAACTCATTAAAAACTCACAATTAGCACCATTATTTTTTAGAAACTTATATTATTTATAATTTAGCTAATTCAAATACATAACCAAACAAACAATACCATGAAAAGAATTTTACTTTTTTGCTTAATGATCGTTACTGTTTCAGTAACATCGCAAGTAACAAACCAAGGATCTCCATTGAGTTGGAAATTACTCAGTGATCACAATCAAATCAATGCTAAATCACTTCCAAGCTTTGATTTACAACAAGTAAGAGCTGAAGATGCTCTTAATGACAATAAATTTGAAAAGCCATGGAGATTTGGTTACATGCACAGCGTGGATTTCGGTTTTGAAGATGGGCAATGGACCACACTTAAAAACGGAGATCGAATCTGGAGGCTAGCTATCACATCTAAGGATGCTTTGTCTTTAAACTTCATATTTGATGAATTTTCTATTCCGCAAGGGTCTTCTGTATACCTGTACAATGATGACAGAAGTGATTTGTTAGGAGCCTACACAAGCACACAAAACCAGGAAAGCGGCATATTGGGTACTTGGATAGTTAAAGGTGAAAAGGTGTGGATAGAGTATTTTGAGCCTGCTCAAGTTGCAGGTCAAGGTCAATTACACATTGCAAAGGCAACACATGGATATAGAAACGCAGAGACATATCAAGCCGCAAAAGGGTTGAACGACTCAGGTAACTGTAATCTAGATGTAGATTGCCCAATTGGTGCAGACTGGGAAGACAACAAAAACCACAACAAAAGATCTGTAGGTATCTTATTATCTGGTGGTCAGGGTTTTTGTACGGGAGCTCTTATCAACAACACCAACAACGATGGCACACCTTATTTCTTAACTGCTAATCACTGTTACAGCAATCCTAATGGATGGGCTTTTAGATTTGGTTGGATTAGTCCAAACCCTGTTTGTGCTTCAAATAGTAACAGTGCCAACGGCCCAACAAATCTAACAATTAGTGGTGCTTCATTAAAAGCAAGAAGTACCAATGCTGATTTCTGTTTGGTTGAAATAAACAACCCGATTCCTACATCCTGGGATCGTGTATTTGCAGGTTGGGACAGATCAGACATTACACCTCCTTTTACCGTAGGTATCCATCATCCTGCTGGAGATATAATGAAAGTATGTAGAGATGATGACAGCCCGTCAAAACAGCCAAATGCAGGTGCTCAAACCTGGGAAATCTTAGGTGGTAGTGGACAAGGTTGGGAATTAGGTGTTACAGAAGGTGGTTCTTCTGGATCGCCACTTTTTGACGATCAGGGAAGAATCATAGGTCAATTATATGGAGGAGCCGCGGCTTGTGCTGGAACTAATGATAACAATGCTCTAGATTACTACGGGCGTTTGGGTGTTGCTTGGGATAGTGGTAATAGTGCAACCACAAGATTAGAAGACTGGCTAGATCCTCAAGGAACAAATCCAGTTGTATTAAATAGTTTTCCTGCTCTAGAAGTATTAGATCTTGATGCAGCTGTTTCTGTGGATATTCCAGAGGTAAGTTGTGGTGAGACTGTTATTACCCCAACGATCAACTTAACTAACTTTGGTTTAAATGATATCACTGCAGCTGTAATCACATGGCAAATAGACAATGGTACTACAAATACAATCAACTTTAATGGAGCCCTGTCTCAAAACGAAACAGAATCTTTTGTGTTAGATCCAATAGATTTAACTGAAGGCTCGTATTCATTTAATGTAGTTCTTGTGTCTGTAAACGGTACCAATGACCAAAACGATCAAAACAACAGTATTTCTGAAGACTTTTCTATTGGAGGTAGCGATGATCAATACGGTACACTACAAGTTGTATTAGAACTATTGACCGATGATTATGCAGAAGAAACATCATGGGAGTTTAGAGAAGTTGGAGGTTCTGTGTTGTACTCTGATAGTTATAACGAAGGATCAGATGATAATACGACTTTTATAGAAATTTTCGA
The DNA here is from genome assembly GCA_949507465.1 of Flavobacteriaceae bacterium. Classification (GTDB taxonomy): domain Bacteria; phylum Bacteroidota; class Bacteroidia; order Flavobacteriales; family Flavobacteriaceae; genus CATEMS01. The sequence continues at coordinate 1,679 of CATEMS010000363.1, read as the reverse complement.
TGTTGAGTTGGACAATTGCTATGAGTTTGAACTATTTGATTCTTACGGAGATGGTATTTGCTGTCAATATGGTGAGGGTGAGTATAGCTTATCTACTAGCACTGGTGAGATCATCTTTGAAGGTGCAGAATTTACTGACAGTGAAGTAACTCAAATGAGTATTGGTGGAGAATTATCAATAGATGATGCTTTGTTGGCTACCATTAGTATGTATCCAAATCCAGCTACTAGTGAAATTACACTTAGCATTGGAAATACAACCGATAAAGCTTCCTATAGTCTATACAATACTTTTGGACAATTACTTCAACAAGGTGAGGTAACAAATAATAAAGTAATATCTGTATCTAATTATACAACAGGTATATATTTTGTTGTTGTAAAAAATTCGGTTACAAATATTGAGTCTACTTTAAGGTTTATCAAACAATAAAAGAAACACTCAGTTGAAGAAACTAAAAGAACGTTGGAATATACATTCTAACTGGAGGTTAACAGTGGTGTTTGTAGTATTTGCAATTACTGGAAGCACTGCTGCAAAGTTTGCTGGTCCTATAACAGAATTGTTAGGTATTACAACATCTCTGGATTGGTACTTTTATTGGCCTGCAAGAATACTTTTTATATTTCCTATATATCAAGTGTTATTGGTGTTCTTTGGATGGTTATTTGGTGAGTTTAATTTTTTCTGGAGTTTCGAAAAAAAGATGCTTCGAAGTATGAAACTTGGTTTTTTATTAAATAATTAAAACCCAATAATTAACTACAAAAAAGCCCTTACACTTCTGTAAGGGCTTTTTTATTATCAATTGGTGTGGTTACAACTCAATATCAAAGTTAAGACAAATCTGGGCTAATGAGTTTTAAAAATTCATTTCTAGTTTCGGTTTTCTCAAATTGACCTCTAAAACCAGATGTGGTGGTCACACTATTTTGTTTTTGCACTCCTCGCATCATCATACACATATGATTTGCCTCTATAACAACAGCAACTCCCTTTGGCTGTAATGTATTGTTAATACATTCTAGTATATCATGAGTGAGTCTTTCCTGTACTTGGAGTCTTCTTGAAAAAACATCAACCACTCGAGGGATTTTGCTTAAACCAACAATACGACCGTCAGGAATGTAACCAACATGGGCCTTACCAAAAAACGGAAGCATGTGATGCTCACAAAGGGAGTACAGCTCAATACTTTTTATAATTACCATATCATGGTAATCCTCCTCAAACATAGCCCCTTTTAGTATGGCTGCCGGATCTTGATCGTACCCTTGCGTTAAGAACTGTAGGGCCTTAGATGCTCTCTCAGGAGTTTTAATAATTCCATCACGAGTCACATCCTCTCCTAATTCAGAAATTATCGCAGCATATTTGTTTTTTATACTCTGTACAGCCTTGTAATTGTGCTCTTCAAAAAATTTATAATTACTCATGTTTTTTTTTTAGTTTGTCTGAAAAAAATTGATTGATAGTTTCAATTTTTGGCGATATGATAAACTGGCAGTAGGGCTGGTCTTTATTTTGGTTGTAGTAATTGTGATGTGTTTGCTCTGCCTGATAAAAAACATCTAGTGCAGTAATTTCTGTCACAATAGGGTCTTTATAAACAGATGCGCTTTCAAGAGCTTCAATAAACGCTTCAGTTTGAAGTTTTTGATCTTCATCATTGTAAAAT
>CATEMS010000362.1 GCA_949507465.1 Flavobacteriaceae bacterium | reverse complement strand
CCTTAAATTTCTTTACAGAAGAAAAAAATGTTTGTATTTCATATCAAGGAAATACCTAACCATACATATAACACCAGTGATATCTTGAAGACTATGAATTTAGATTTAAAAAATAAAAATGCTATGATCTGTGGAGCCACAGCCGGTATTGGAAAAGCCGCTGCCACAGAATTAGCAGCCATGGGAGCCACTATAACTTTGGTGGCTAGAAATGAACAAAAATTGAAAGCAACATTAGCACTATTACCTACCCAAGACAAGCAAACACATAACTACTTGGTAGCGGACTTTACAAATCCAGCCCAACTCAAAGAGCAAGTAACAGCGGCTGCTTTAAAGACAAACTATCATATTTTATTAAATAATACAGGAGGTCCAAAGGGTGGACCTATTTTTAGTGCAGACACCTCAGAGTTTATAAGTGCATTTTCCATGCACTTACAATGCAATCAAATATTGGTCCAAGGGTTAGTTCCAGCAATGAAACAGGATGGGTATGGACGTATTATTAATGTAATCTCAACCTCTGTCAAACAACCAATTGACGGTCTTGGTGTGTCCAACACAGTTCGAGGAGCTGTCGCTAATTGGAGTAAAACAATGGCCAATGAGCTTGGGCAATATGGTATTACAGTAAACAATATATTACCAGGGTTTACTGCTACGGATAGATTGGCTAGTATTATCAGTAATGCTTCCAAACGTTTTGATGGATCTGAGGAAAAGGCTACCGCTTTTATGAAAAGTATTGTGCCTGCTAAACGTTTTGGTCAACCCAAAGAAGTTGCAGATGCCATCGCTTTTTTAGCCAGCCCAGCTGCAGGTTATATTAATGGTATTAATTTACCTGTAGATGGTGGTAGAACAAAAAGTTTGTAACTTTAACCTATTGAAATAAATTTTCACACACCCAATGATGAGCAAAAGAAAACTACGTATTAACGGCCATTCTCATTTACTTCCATACCCAGAGGACATTCCTCAGTTTATGAAAGACAAAGGTATATTTTGGGTTGATAAAGACAGAAAGTTTATGTTGCAGAAAGACTGGAGCCGCCCGGTGACAGATTCTAGTTTTTTCTTGGATGAAAAACTGACATGGATGGAGCACAATAATATTGACCATGCAGTAGTGCTAAACCTTTCTCAGCTATACGGAAATGGCCTGCGTGTGGAGGAAATGAAACAAGCACTTCGCTTTCAGAATGATTTTAATGCCAAAATACAACATGACCATCCATCAAAATTCACTACTGGATTTGTGGTACACCCCGGTTTTGTCAGAGGTGCATGTTGGGAGATAGAGCGGTGTGTGGAAGAATTAGGCATGCAGCTTTTATGTCTTCCAACACACTATATGGATACCATAGGTACTTGGCGATGTATTTTTGATGCAGAAAACGAGCCCATATTTGAACTTGCCAACAAATACAACCTCGCTGTTGAAATTCATCCCTATGATGGAGAAAAATTCATCAAACTAGAAAACACCTCTTGGCGTTTTCACCTAATATGGATGCTTGCGCAGTGTGCAGATGCGTATCACTTTTTAACCCTTAATGGGTATGCAGATAAATTTCCAAACATGCGTACTTGCTTTGCCCATGGTGGACAATTGGCTCAAATGAATTTAGGAAGGCGTATACAAGGTTTTGATGGCAGACCAGATTTATTTCAAGGAAAAGAACATCCAAGAAAATCTGTAGGACATAAAAATATTTTCTTTGACACGCTTGTTCATGACACTGGAGGTCTGGAGTTACTCATTAGAAATCAGGGGTCAAGCCAAGTGGTAATGGGGCTAGATGATCCATACCCTCTTGGTGAAATGGAAAGTGAACAACAATCTTCATACCCAGGAAAAATTTTAGACCTGGCTATGGAAAGAAAAATTCTTAGCCCTACCCAGTGTGATGCTATTTGGGAAGACAATGTAATCCAATGGCTTTGTGGAGACCATCCCGATGTAAAACAAAAATTAGTGGACAGAATCCTAGGAAAAAAATAACAAACAATCAGTGCATTTTCTACCAGAAAATATTGATCAATACGCAATAGACCATACTCAAGATGAGCCAGAATTACTACAACAGCTCACCCGAGAAACATGGCAAAAAGTATTAGCCCCAAGAATGAGTAGTGGGCATTACCAAGGGAGAGTATTGAGCATGATTTCTAAGTTGATACAACCTAAAAGTATCCTAGAAATTGGAACTTTTACAGGATATGCCACCTTGTGCCTTGCCGAAGGCATGCAAGCAAACGCTACCCTGGATACCATAGATGTTAATGAAGAGTTGTATGATATGCAACGTAGCTATTTTGATGCATCTGGTTATGGTACCCAAATCAAACAACATACAGGAAACGCTTTGGATATTATCCCTAAATTATCGAAAACCTTTGACCTAGTCTTTATTGACGCAGACAAGGCTAACTATCCAACATATCTTGAGCTTTTAATACCCAAACTAAAATCTGGAGCAGTTATTTTAAGTGACAATGTACTGTGGAGCGGAAAAGTTGTAGAAAAAGTGAACACAAAAGATACAGACACAAAAGCACTTTTGCACTACAACAAAATTCTCAAACAGCACCCAAAATTAGAAACAGTATTGCTACCCATCAGAGATGGCCTTACCATCTCTAGGGTAAAATAATCTTAACCGCTAACACAATAAGTGTCAACTATACTTTTTTAGCAAAATAGCTTGCACGCCCAAATATCAAAAAAGCTATAAGACTTCCAACAAGCGCGCCAACAAGTAAATCACTGGGGTAATGAACACCAACGTAGATTCTGCTGAGAGAAAAAAGTAAAGGCCATATAAAGGCGAGATATACCCATGGAGAAAAGTTTCTTACACACAGCACTACATAAACAACAATAGAAAAACTCGAGGAAGCATGCCCTGAAAAGAAACTATAACCTGTTGGGTCTTTCAAAACACGAATAACATCCAAAAGATGATCTATATTATTTGGTCTAATTCGCTGGACAAATATTTTTGTAAGATCTGTAATAGCAAGGGTTATTAAAAAGGTAATAATACCTCCTAGTAAAAGAACAATTCCTTTTTTGCCCTTGTAATAATACAACAGCACACCAATAAAATAGAGAAAAAGTGGTGTCCAGCTTTCTATTTGAGTAACAAAAATCCAAAAGTCATCAAAGGACTCACTACCAAGATTATTTAGCCAAACCAGAAGATCTTGATCCCAATATCTTAGAGAGCGAAGCATTAAAGGTTTCTTTTGATGGAACCACCAAAATCTTCAACATCATCCTTTATTTGCTTTAGATTATCGGATACATTTTTACTGACATCCTTCGTGAGATTTAAATCAATGTTCTGTTTATCTGCACTTTTGCTAATTTCAGATTTGATATCATTCGTTGCATCTTTGACCTGTCTGAGGCCTTTACCAAGGCCGCGAGCAATCTCTGGAATTTTATCTGCTCCAAAAACCAATAAAACAACCACCAAGATAAATGCTATTTCTACGCCGCTAATAAATAATAAATGAAGCTGTATCATACCACAAATATAGGGAGAATTGAGAATTTTAATTCAGAAACCTAAATTAAATCCAAAGATGCCTTGATGGTTTTTGCAAAAGGGTAATAAACACTAAACCCGCAACCTAATGGGTAGCGGGTTTAATGGGAGTGTTTTAGGGTGTGAGTTGTAAAACTAGTTGTTTACTTTGTCTTTAAATTTCTTAAACTCTCCTAATTTTTTACGTTTTGGCCAAGCGTTATTGGCTGTGTCAATATCTGCAGTCTCTAGGTCTGGATCTACCATTATTTTGGTAATCTCCATTTCTGAAGCTACAACTTTTCTGACCTCTTTGTCATTTTTTCTCCAAACTTGAGCAGGGAAAGTTTCACGTTTTGTACTGCCATCACTGTAGGTGTACTCAACAATAATTGGCATTGGGATACCACCGGGTTTTTCAAAAGTGACATCGTAGAAAAAACGAGGACTTTTTAATTTTGCCCTATCCTCTGCAGAGATATTATCCATGATATAGCTTTGTAATGTTGTAACATCATTAAGCGTTTGGGTTTTCATGGCCTGTTCAAAATCTTCTGAATCTTCTTCTACAAGATATACCAGTGGTGGGAGATCACTCTCTTTCATACCACGAGCTTCAATCATTTCTCGTACTTGTTTGTTCATTTTAGAAGAGACATAATATTTCTTTACATCTTTTACACCAATATCTGTATAATCTGTGCTGTAAAACCATGCTCTCCAAAACCAATCCAAATCTACGGCAGAAGCATCTTCCATTGTGCGGAAGAAATCTTCTGGAGTTGGGTGTTTAAACATCCAACGCTGAGAGTAGGTTCTAAATGCGTGATCAAATAATTCACGACCCATGATTGTCTCACGAAGTATATTTAAACCTGTTGCTGGTTTTGAGTATGCATTTGCTCCAAAGTTGTAGGTGTTTAATCCCTTTGTCATAATAGGAGCAATAAAATCTTGATCACCAGCCATGTAATTCACTATCTTCTTTGCAGGACCTCGACGTGATGGATATGCTTTATTAGGAGCTATCGCATCTGGATACCACTCGCCAAAATCTTGTTCAGCTACATACTGTACAAAGGTGTTTAAACCTTCATCCATCCAAGTCCATTGGCGCTCGTCACTATTTACAATCATCGGGAAGTAGTTATGCCCTACCTCGTGGATGATGACACTCATCATACCATATTTAACCCTTTCGCTGTAGTTACCCTCGGCGTCTGGTCGCCCGTAATTCCAGCAAATCATTGGATACTCCATCCCCTGTCCTTTTGCATGTACAGAAATTGCTTTATGGTAAGGGTAATCAAATGACATTCTAGAGTAAGATTTTAGTGTGCTTGCAACTACTTTTGTTGAGTAATCTTCCCACAATGGATTTCCCTCTGGTGGATACAGAGAAACAGCCATCACATCTTTTTCTCCAATTTTTACAGCCATCATATCCCAGATGTAACGTCTTGAGGTTGCAAAACCATAATCTCGTACATTCTGTGCTTTGTACTTCCAAGTTTTAGTTGCCTTTACTTTTGTTTTGGAAGCATTCTCTGCCTCTTCTTGTGTTACAATAACAACTGGAGTATTGTAGGATTGTTTTGCCTTGTTGTAACGGCTCATCATGGTTTTAGAAAATACCTCTTTTCTGTTGGTGAGGACTCCTGTGGCATCCATGGTGTGATCTGCAGGAACGGTAATACTCACATCATAATCTCCAAAGGGCAGTGCAAACTCATCACGACCCCAAAATTGGCTATTTTGCCATCCTTCTACATCACTGTATACGGCCATGCGAGGAAAAAACTGAGCAATAACATATCCTTTATTTCCGTCATCGAATACCTCATACCCACTTCGGGCTCTATCGATGGTATGGTTGACAATATTATACCACCATTTGATGTCAAAAGAGTAGGAGTCTCCTGGTGCCATGGCTTTAGGTATATCGATACGCATCATGGTACGATTGATTATATATGGAAGGTTGTTTCCTTTTCGGTCTTTTACGTACTCTATTTTAAACCCTCCGTCAAAGGCCTGTCCCATATAACTATTAACAAAAGTGCTTGCCTGTTGCGCAGGAGCTGCTCCGTTTGCCTCAATTAAAGGGCTTTTTGAATCTGAAGCACGAACATTTTGATCTAATTGTACCCACAAATACTCCAATACATCTGGAGAATTGTTTGTGTAAGTAATGGTCTCTCTCCCAGATAGAACAGAAGTATCATCATTTAAGAAAATATCCATTTTATAGTCTGCTTGCTGCTGGTAATAGGCTGGTCCAGGAGCCCCCGAGGCAGATCTGTATTGATTTGGCGAAGAAAACTCTTGGTACAACTGCTTGAAACGGTTGTTGTTCAAGTGTCCAGCTTTACGCTCCTCTTTGGTTGCTTCTTTTTCTTGTGCAGTGGTAAAACCGACCGAAGACATTAGTAAAATAAACGATAAAAACTTAAGTAATTTCATAGTGTTTTTTTGTTAAATAAAGTATTCAAAAATACCCTAATCCAGGACGCATACTGCGTGTTATTAAAATTTTAACAATCCTTTAGGATTTTCTTTGTCTAAGACAAGACTTCGCCTTGACTCAGGAGTTGTTACATGTATAATGTTTTGCTGATCCTCAAAGGCATCAAACAAAATTTTATTTTCAATTTCTACTTGCTCAAAAGAAGAAACATTTGTGATTTCTAGATACAACTTTACTCGATCTATATCATATTGTAAACCAATATAATCATAGCCTTGCTTGGTGCCGTTCACAAAAATAATCAACTTTTTAAACACATAATCTTGTAACAATAAAATATCTTCTTGTGTTTGCTTTTTGCTATCTAGATGAACATCTCTAAGGTTTCTCTCAGATAATGCTTGCTGAATGTCATCAGTGAACATTTCAGTAATTATTTGAACAGACTGCTCTTGAGGCACATATTCTATCCTGGTGGTGCTCGCATAAAATTTATGAATTGCAGCTCCCGTAACAGCAAAAACCGTTATGGATAAAATAAAAAACTTAAAAAATTTCATGAATGATTTATTTTATAAATTCGATGCTAGCAAAACTAATGTAATAGTACCTTTTTTTGCTGCTTTTTTAAAACATGTTACACTATTAATTTTTCCTTTTATTGGGGTCTAACCGATATATATAGGCTGAAGATTTTTCCTTAAATGTTGTAAGCACACCGTTATAGTTTTTGATTTTGAAATCTTTCTCGATATCTGAGGTCTCAATGCAAAGCATTATAAAATCGTAGGTCCTGTTTTTTGGAATCTTATAGGCATCAAGAAAAAAAGAAGCCGTGTAATAGGTCAATATTTCTGTTGCAATGTAATCTTCTGATCGCCATTTACGCATCCTTTTTAATGCTTTATAATATCCTGTGATGTGCTTATACAAACCTTCTACATCTAGAGATAGTGGCGTTATAACTTGCCCCACCAATTTAGGAATTTTTTCTTGAGGTTTTCCTTTAAAACCAGGTATCCCTACATCATCAAAGTTGAATTCTTTATTGGTTTTTATACTCTGAGCGTCTTTTAATAAATCTCCAGAAAGGGTATTTCCTATAAAGACCTCGTCTAGCTCATTTAATAACACAATTAAAGAAACGCTAAGGTATTTTTGAGCATACATCTTATCTGTAACCACTACCTTTTTTGAAAAATACTTTATCCCAGAGAAAACCAATGTGTCGTATCGTTTTGCCTCAATAGTAAACTTACCCTCCTGATCTGTTATGGCATTATATCTTGATGTTGTGTTGAGTACATGAATATTCTCTACCTCATCAGGGTTGGTAACTCTACCCTCCAAAAGGATGATTTGCGCTGATGTAGAAGTGAAAAAACACAAAAAAAGTAGGCTTAGAAAAATTGCTTTACTATTCATTTTTATTTTTATGAAATTATCACCACTCAAATATATAATTTAATACCATTAGAGCTGAGCTTGGGGCTGTAAAATATAATGATACAATGTGTACCTTTATAGAATAACTAAGCACTTGATGAAAAATCTAATTATTGCCAGTACCTCAACCATTTACAAGGGCACCTACCTAGAGTATTTACAGCAAGAAATTGAATCGCTCTTTAAAGACGCCCAAGAGGTTGTATTTATTCCCTATGCAAGACCTGGAGGTGTGAGTCATGATAATTACACCAAAATGGCCGCAAAAGCATTTGGTAAAATGGGTAAAAATTTGCGGGGCATACACACCTTTAAAAATCCCAGAAAAGCGATAGAACAAAGCCAAGGAATCTTCACTGGTGGGGGCAATACTTTTTTATTGGTCCAACAATTACAGGACACAAAACTACTTGGCTCCATTAAAAAAGCAATTTGTAACGCCACACCTTATCTAGGAACAAGTGCCGGTAGTAATATTTGTGGAATCACCATGCAAAATACCAATGACATGCCTATAGTGTACCCGCCATCTTTTAATACCATGGGTGTGATTCCTTTCAATATCAATGCCCATTACATAGAGCCAGATCCAAAAACAACTCATATGGGAGAAACAAGGGCCACAAGAATCAAAGAATTCCATACTCAAAACAATATTCCTGTTGTGGGTTTGCCAGAGGGTAGTTGGCTGCGAGTTAGTGGAGATACCATCACCTTAAAAGGAAACTGTAGTGCGCGTATTTTTAAGAAAGGAAAAGCTACTTACTTGCTTGAAACAGGATCTATTTTAAAACTCTAACATAGTTGTTTTGTAAAAAATAGTACCTTTAAAATAAAGCAAGCTCAAGACAGCAGATACATGAAACGGAAAGACTTTTTACATCTCATATCCATTTGTAGCGTAGGGCTCTTAACAAACCCATTTAACGCCATAGGCGCCCCACAAGATAGGTTTACTAAGGCACAACTTATCGGAAAAGGAAATCCTGATATTACAGGAAATTCTTATACCCAAAAAATGCACAAACAAACCAAAGTAGCGTTTTTGAAGATGAAAGCCGCAGCCGCAAAAGAAAATATTATTATTGAAACTGTATCTGCCTATAGAAGTTTTGAGCGGCAAAAAGAAATATTTGAAGGCAAATACAAACGTTTTACCCGGCAAGGTTTATCCCCAAAACAAGCGCTTTCAAAAATTATTGAGTACTCTACCATACCGGGCACCTCAAGACATCACTGGGGAACAGATATTGATATAATTCAGGGGAATACACAAGATAGACCCTTGAGTG
>CATEMS010000361.1 GCA_949507465.1 Flavobacteriaceae bacterium | reverse complement strand
CCACATACGGTTGGTTAGCTTTCCATCAATAGCGATTTCTTGTCCTTTTTTTACATAGCTTTCTACCACGCTCACAAGCCCGCCTTTTACAACGATGTTATGCCAGTAGGCACGTTCTACTTTTTGTCCTTCTTTGTCTTTGTAGCTGTCATCAGTAGCTAAACTAAACTTGGCCATCTTGTTGCCATCAGTAAAGGTTATAATTTCAGGCTCTTGACCTAATCTTCCAATCAACTGTACTTTGTTTCTAAGTGCGTTCATAATTATTAATTTTTAAATATTAAACAGTTAAGTTTTCCAGAAATCGCTCTGGTAACGTGTATCGATACATTCGACACTGCAAACATAAAAGTAACTGCAAGTTAGAGTCGGTATCTAACTACTTGCTTTCGTTTGCAATTATTTGTAATTGTTTGTTGTCTTTTAATACATTATAAATGAGTTAATTACAAAAATATTTTATTTCAAAAAATATCTGGTTTTAGGAAATTAATCTTGAGAAAATAAAAAAATAAGATATCTAGCAGCAGTTTTTTAAGATGAGTTACCCTTTTTTTAGAAGGTATAGGTAGCAGCAAGTATAAAGTTTCTCCCTGGGGCAGATAGGCCACTACTGTAAGGTCTGTAGCGTTGGTCTGTAATATTTTCTAGAGTAGCACTTAATTGAAAAGCCTTAGATAGCTTGTATTGTGATGAAAAATTAAGCGTGTACCACTCAGGGGCATAGGGGTTTCCATTTTGATCTGCAGCATACAAAAACGCATTGTTTTGTTGACTTGGCGCTAAATCTTCAAAATCAAAACCTCCATTATAAACAGCAAAGGCATCTAAGGTTAGTTTTTTCTTTTTATAGACAATGTGGGTATTCCCATAGGCCGGTGCTGCATGACGAAGGGGTTGTTTATCGCCTTGTTGGTCTTGAGCAAAGCCCTTAGTTATATTGTATTGAGAGTTCAATTTTAATGCCTTTGAAAATGATATCTCTATACCCGCTTCAAAGCCGTACACATTTGCACTTGAGGCGTTTTGAATAGCCTGTATGGTACTTAATTCTCCTTGGTAGACAATTTGAGATGCTCCATCAAGGGAGAAATCTCTTCTAATGAGTGCATCTTCCAAAATGGTGTAAAATCCTGATAGGTCAAGTTTCAGTTTGTTTTTAAAATTTAAAGTCACCCCTACATCACCATTATAAGCATACTCTGGTTTTAAATCTGGATTGGGTACCACAACGCTCCCAGGTTCGCTATCAAAAACTTTACCAACATCGTCAATATTAGGTGCTCTAAAAGCAGTACCAAAATTTAAGCGATAGCCGACGGTTTGATTTGGATTCCAGGTTACCCCAGCGGTTCCCGTTACTGCGCCTGTATTAATAGTTGCCTGGGTAAAAGGAAGAGCAAACAAACTTGTATCAAACTGGGCGGCAACAAGGATATGACTATACCTAAGACCACCAAGAAATGATATATTTTCAGCCAAAGCAAATTGAGTACTCATATATCCTGCAAAGGATTGCCAAGAGGATCCGTCTGGATATCTAGAGGCATCTGTTTGTAGGATACCTGTAGTGATATTTGTCTGTTGCCCTTGAGATCCTACTTTATTATAAATATATTCAAGCCCATAGTTAAGCTTTGCTTTTTTTATCTTTTTTTCAAAATCCCAAGCAGTGGTATAGGCCGCTACATTCTCTTGTGTTTTGTATAAAAAAGAATCTCCAAAACCTCTATCACTTCTGCTCTCTTTGAAATGCTGGAAGGAGAGTGTAAAAGCACTCTTGTCAAATAAAATATTGGTCTGTGGAGTGTTTTGTATGAACAAGTTCCCCGAAAACCATTGTTGGGGACCGTAATCCCATACTGCTGAGGTAAAGGCGTCATTTGTGGTTCTAATAAGCCTATCATACCTAGGGTAATCACTGGTAGTTGAATAAAATAACCCTAGGTCAAAATTCCAGTTATTATTTGGCTTGTAGCGCACCTTTTGCATTGCATGTAATTGACTATATGCCGTTGGGCGTTGAATTTTTGGATTCTTGTTTTGTATCACCCTATCAATACCGTTAAGAGTTTCTACATATTGGTTGCGCAGGTAATCATCTGGGCCATGGCTTCCCATTCGCAAATCATCAAAATCACTGTAGGTAACACTTGTTAAAAAAGCCCACTTTTTGGCCCCTATATTAAAATCAAAATGTCCTGTTTTCTCTTTATTTGCAGTAGCATACCGAAGCGTTGAGTTTCCAGAGAAAACCAAATCGTCTTGAGAAGAAAATGAAGGTTTCTTGGTGTAAAAGTTCATGCCCCCGCCAATAGCATCACTTCCATACACCACAGATCCTGGACCTAAAATTACCTCTGTGCTTGCTACCATAAAAGGATCTATGGAAATGACATTTTGCACATTTCCACCCCTAAAAATGGCCGTGTTAAAGCGCACACCATCTACAGCAATCAAAAGTCTATTTGTAGAGAAACCCCTGATAATAGGGCTCCCGCCTCCTAACTGGCTTTTTTGAACATACACTTGGCCACTACTTTCCAACAAATCTGCGGCTGTTTGGGGATTTCTAAAAAGCAAATCTTGGCTGGTTACAGATACAATTTGTTGCGGAATATCTCTCTTTTTTTGGGCAAATTTTGATACAGATAAAATAACCTCATCAAGACTGCTTGCTGCAGTACTTAAAAATACTTGACCATTGGCTTTCAGCAGTTCAGATTTGCTTTGGATGAGGGTTTTATGAGCTATGTGCTGAAATGTGATGCGCTCTTCTTGATCAAAAGCAGATATATCAACAAACCCATCAAAATCTGTAATACCACTTTTGCTTTTGTCTTCATTAAACAAAGCCACACTAGGTATTGGCGCTGCTGTTTGTTTTGAAAATACTTGTATTTTTTGAGCAATTGCTGCCTGAAAGAAGAAAAAAATAGCAAAAAATGCTAATAAGTGTTTCATTAATTAAACAGTTGTTGAAGCACCGCTAAGGACTTCGGTTTTTTATAATCGTGCAAATGTAATTGATAATATTCCAACATCAAATCAAGTACATCTCTTCTTTGTTTTTTTGTAAAGGCTACGCCACTCATAGTATCAAAATTTATGCCGAAGAGTTGCTTTAACATCTCCACCCGTTGGCCGGTCTCACAATAAATAGAAAAATCTTCTGCAACAAAGCTACCCTCTGATAGGTTAAAATATGGCAAATGAACATCTGATGTATCGGGATTAAACCCTAAATATGTTGTTAGCTTTAGTAAAAACAGGGTATGAAAATTGGCAATATCCTCGTGATGGTCTAACCACTGAAAAGAAGCCTCTAAAAATAAATAGAGCCCCTGGTTTGGTTCCTGCTCTAGAATAGAATTTTTTAACATTTCAGACAAAAATAGAACCAAAGATGACTTTACAATATCTGTGTGCAATGTGGTATATG
>CATEMS010000360.1 GCA_949507465.1 Flavobacteriaceae bacterium | reverse complement strand
TTCTATAGCTGTCAAAACCCTTTACAGTATCCCTTACAACACCCCCGCTACCTTGGTTTATGCTTTGGTCATACCTTTGTTTGAAGGTTGTGAAACTCCACGTTTCGGTAAAAGTAGAACTCGCAGAGGCGCTCAGATAATTTAGAATTTTAAAATTTGTACTCAAAGGAATTCTGTGCTGTACCCCCATAAGGGCGTTGTCAAACATTTCAGATTTTAAAAACAAGGAGTCTGTGGTTTGAATTCTGTTTTGAGCGGTTACATCGTATTGAAAATTGATGTTTTGAAGTATCCCTTTTTTTGAACCATTTTTTGGTGCAAAAGGAAATACCCTTGCCATGTTGGCATTTATATTTGGTAAGGATAGATTGATTTTCTCTGTTTGGGTGTTTTGTTGCAAGTTAAGCGCCACCGAGGTGTTTATCTGAGGCTCTCCTTCAAAGGTTTTCGAGTAGCTCACCGAGGAGTTTAGGGTATTTATAAGTGCGCTGGAGTTATTGAACTGATTGATGGATTGCTGGAAATAACGACTGCTACCAAAGTTAACAGATGCATTAAAACGGGAGCTAGGACTTGATTTTTGATCCTGTGAGTGGTTCCACTGTATGTTGTAAGAAGAGCTTTGACTAAAGTCAGGGAATCCTCTTTCACTGTTTATAAGGCTCTCATACCTCATGTTGATATTCCCTCTAAATTTATATTTTAAAGCATAACTAGACTCTGCCCTGAGTCCATAACTACCATTGCTATAATAATCTCCCAGTAGGGTGAGGTCTACATAGTCTGAGAGGGCCAGATAATAACCCCCATTTTGAAAGAAAAAACCACGATTATTGTTCTCTCCAATGGTTGGTATAATAAATCCAGACCGTCTATCTTCCCCCAGTGGTAAAAATGCAAATGGAAGCCCAATAGGAGTTGGTACATCAGCAATATACATATTGGTGACCCCTGTGATGATTTTCTTTTTTGGAACAAACTTCGCTTTTCTTGTGAAAAAATAGTACTCTGGATTGTCTATGTTTTTGGAGGTGGTAAACTTTACATTGCTGAGGTATACCACAGAGTCGTTTACTTTTTTTGTGGTTTTGGCTATGTATCTAAAGCTTTGTTCCTCTCCTCTTGAGTTGAAAACCAGCGCTTTCTCTGAGTTGTAATTGTATTTAATCGAGTCTGGCTCAACTACATTGGCACCTTGTTCAAAAACAGGGCGCTGGGTGTAGGTTCCTGCGCTATCAATTCCTTTTGCATAAACCTCATTGGTGTTGTAATCAAGCACAATAAGACCAGCGTTTATTTTTACATCTCCATATATGACATAGGCTTTATCATACATGTATACCTTGTTTTGCTTTTTGTCTAGGTATACATATTGTTCTCCATAGTATTCTACAATATCTGCAAATACCTCTTTAGGAGGTGGTATACTATCGACTTGTAGGGTGTCTGTTAAGGGTTCTTTGGTTTGATCAAAAACAGGTTTATTTGTAAACAAACTGTCATTTTTTTCTTGCTCCTGGGTCTCTATAATAGGAATAACAGGCGTTTGTTTAGGAGGTATTTCTTGACCATAAACAAGCCCGCTGCAGCATATAAATACTGTGGATAAAATAATTAATAAATGCTGTTTGTATGGCACTCCTTGCAGGTATTATTTTGTATTTTAGCTTAGATTATGATTCATCAAAATTAAGCATATTTTTTTGGCAACTCTGAAAAAAAACAAATTTATAAAATCAGCGTTTATACCTATATGAAAACCAAATTAGCATCCATTTCAGTACTCTTGCTTACAGGGGTTTTATTTGCTTCCTTCTCTATTATCAAAAATGATACCCAAAAACCATTTATTGTGGTATTAGATGCTGGTCATGGCGGTAAAGACTCTGGAAACATTGGTAATGGATTTATTGAAAAGGATATTGTCTTGGACGTCACCCTCCAAGTTGGCGCCATTCTAGAAAAAACACCTGGCATTAAAGTTGTGTATACAAGAAAAACCGATGTGCTTGTTGATTTATACAGGCGAGGGCCTATTGCCAATGAAGTTGATGCGGATGTTTTTGTTTCCATACATTGTGATGCCTTCACAAATCAAGCCCATGGAGTAGGTACCTTTGTAATGGGGGTTGATAAATCTGGAAAAAATTTAAACACTGCAAAAAAGGAAAATGAGGTGATTTTTCTGGAAGAAAACTACCAAGAGCGATACGCAGGCTTTGACCCAAACCGCCCAGAATCTTTGATTGGTCTAACACTCATGCAAGAAGAGTATCTAGATCAAAGCATCACACTTGCTAGTTTGATACAGTCTAATATTGTTACAAATTTAAACCGAAAAGATAGGAGTGTGAGATCTGCTCCCTTTTGGGTTTTGCACAGTTCTTACATGCCCAGTGTTTTGGTAGAGTTGGGTTTTTTAACAAACAACAAAGAAGGGCCTTATGTAAACTCAAAAAAGGGGAGAAGAGAACTAGCCACACAAGTGGCAAATGGTATTTTAATGTATAAACAAAACATCGAACTTGGAACCAGCACTGTTCAAAACCCTCTTACCAAACAGGATACAGAAAATCAGGGTGTAAAAGATAAAATATATGATGATGTAATTTTTAAAGTCCAGGTGGCTGCAGGATCCAAAAGAATCGCAACTAAGGCCTATAATTTTAAAGGTTTAAAAAACGTATCACGAGAAAAACATGGATCTTTATATAAGTATTTCTATGGCAAAACATCCAATTATACTCAAATTCAGGCCTTAAAATCAGTTGCACAAGAAAGCGGATATACATCTGCCTACGTGGTAGCCTTTAGAGATGGAAAGAAAGTTAAACTTTCAGAAGTACTTAACATGGGGTCTAAAGAATAAGAATTATTATTAAATTTGTCTAACTAAAACACACACCTTTTGAAACGCTCCAGAGAAGTTAAAACCGCTGTACTTGCCATAGGATCAATTCTGTTATTTATTTTTGGATATAGCTTTCTAAAAGGCACCAACCTACTAGATAAAGACCGAACTTTTTATGTAACCTATGATAATGTGCAGGGGCTGGCAAAAGCATCTCCTGTAACTATTAATGGTCTAATGGTAGGAAAAGTAAAAGATATAGTCTTTTTAAATCAGAAAGGAAAACTTCTGGTTTCTTTTTCAATAAGAAAGTCAGATTTTAAATTTTCAAAAAATAGTTTAGTCCGTATTTATAGCAGTAGTCTTTTGGGAGACAAATCTTTAGGTATTTATCCTCAATATGATCCAGAGAATATGGCCGTATCTGGTGATACACTTGTTGGAAGTGTTGAAGATGATATGCTTGTAGCTGTAACCAAAGCACTTGGGCCTCTGGAGAAAAAAGTAAATAACACACTCACCACCCTAGATGTATTGCTGCATTCAATTACAGATGTATTGGACCCAAAAAC
>CATEMS010000359.1 GCA_949507465.1 Flavobacteriaceae bacterium | reverse complement strand
TATCAGTAGTGAACACGAAATAGACAAAGGTAAATGGGTAGCGCTACTTTTCACTCTTTTAACAGATGCTGCTGCAGTCACCATAGGAATTCTCGCTAGAATATATTTTACAGAACAAGGGCAAGATCCAGAAGCTATATTGGGAACAGGAGGCGAAGATGTTCTTAGCATGATAACCAACGAGTTTCTGCCAACTATTTTAGTTGCTATTTTTATAGCTATTGTACTCTCAGCCATCATGTCTACCATAGATTCGTTACTAATACTAGCCTCAAGTGCAGTTACTAGAGATTTTTATCAAAAAATATTTAGGCCAGATGTAAAGGACGAGGACTTAGCAAATTTCTCAAGAGGAGTAACAATTGCAATGGCACTTGTGGCACTTGGTATTGCCATACTGTTATACAATTTATATCCAGACAGACAGATATTTTGGATTATGATTTTTGGATGGTCTGGTATTGCAGCAACCTTTTGTCCTGTTATTATTCTGTCAATATTTTGGAAAGGGTACTCAGAAAAAGGCGCTATAGCTTCAATGATTACAGGGTTTCTATCTGTAATACTCTTTAAGTTTGTAGTGTCGCAGATGCAAACAATTGGCCCTTATTTTAAAGAATTGGATGTACTTGCTCCTTCCTTTTTACTGGCAATGGTTATTGGGTATATTTTCTCTAGGCTATTCCCGCCAAAATCAAACACATAAAAAAAGCCTTCATTTTCATGAAGACTCTTTTTGGGTGGAAGACCGGGTTCGAACCGGCGACTTCTGGTACCACAAACCAGCGCTCTAACCAGCTGAGCTACAACCACCATGTAGCGCTCTTAAAAAAGAGATAGCACAATCGCAAAAGTGTTATGCACTAAAGCGGGAGCAAAGATAGAATATTAGAATTCTATCTGCAATTAAAAAAATAAAAAAATTAGGACGTTTTTCTCTATACACAAGACCTTGGTTGGTAACAATAAGCCTTGTAGAGTTATATTAAATCAAAAATAGAATCTACTCCTAGATATCTCTCTACTGTATATCCCTCAGCGGCTTGAACCCCGATAAGCCTTCCTAGATTTCTATCTCGGTACTGCATACTGTCAGTAGCATTTTTTGAAGCAATAGGAGTCATTGGCTCGGTACTTTTGGGATCAAAGAATTGGCTTTTATAGGCGTGCACAGCTTTTAATTTTAACTCTTGGTAACCAGAAATATCCACCACAAAATCTGGAATTAAATCTTTCCATTGAATGTAATGAAATACTTGTTTGGGTCTCCAAGGATCTTGAATTTTTCCATTTTCCTTGGTTTCTATCTTTATCAAACCACTTAAAAAACATGCATTGCTTGCGAGCTCACTTCCCTTTGGATGATCTATATGCCTATCATCTACTGCATTACATAGCACAATCTCTGGTCTATATTTTCTTAAAAAATGAATTACTTTTAATTGGGCCTGAGCATCGTTGTGAAAAAACCCATCTGCTAGTGCTAGATTATCCCTAACAGAAATACCTAAGATGTTTGCTGCAGTAGTTGCTTCTTTATGTCTGATTTCTGCACTACCTCTTGTTCCTAACTCCCCTCTGGTAAGGTCTAAAATACCCACTTTTTTTCCTTTGGCTATTTCTTTGGCTATCGTGCCACCACAACTCATCTCTACATCATCTGGATGCGCTCCTATGGCTAATATATCTAGTTTCATAATATATGGTATTAATATAATTGGTCTTTTTTATCTTGACAATGTCTTAAAGGCTTGTTTGAAATCTGCGAGTAAGTCTGCCTTTTCTTCAATACCCACAGAAAAACGAAGTAAACCATCTGAAATACCCTGATGGGCACGTTCTTGAGGGCTTAAAAGGGCATGGCTAGTATGGGTTGGAGATAAAATTGTAGACTCTACCCCTGCCAGGCTCATTGACTGTTTTACAAGTTTTAATTGTTTCATGAATTTAGTTGGATCGATACTTGGTGCTAACTCAAAAGAGAGCATACCAGAATACCCACGCATCTGTTTTTTAGCTAGCAGATGGTCTGGATGGCTTTTCAAACCTGGATAATACACCTTGGCAACCAAAGGATGTTTTTCTAACCATTCAGCGATTTTTTTAGCTGTTTTATTTTGAGCCCTCACGCGAAGGGCCATAGTTTTTATACTTCTTTCCAAAAGCCAAACTGTATAATCACTTAAACTCCCCCCAATGTTTTTGGCAACATTCCAAATAACATCCATATGCCTTGTGGACCCCGCAACAGCTCCAGCACAAATATCACTATGGCCTCCCATGTATTTTGTTGCGCTATGTATCATAATATCAATGCCAAAATCTGCAGGTGTTTGATTGATTGGAGAGGCAAAAGTGTTATCTATCATTGAGACCAAATCATGCTCTCTTGCAAGACGCGCTATGAGCTGTAGGTCGGTAATTTTCATGAGCGGGTTACTTGGCGTTTCTAGGTAAATAACCTTGGTGTTTGCTTGAATGGCCTTGGTAAAATCTTTTTCTGTGAACCCGGCTGCAAAGGTATACTCAATACCAAATTTATGAAATTCTTCCACCACAAAGTTATAGGTTCCGCCATAGAGTGTTTGGGGCAGTACAACATGATCTCCTTTATGTAAAAAAGCCAATAAACAATGACTAACTGCAGCCATACCACTGCTAAAGATCATACCGGCTTCACTTTTTTCTAGGGCTGCTATTTTTTTACCTAAACCCTCCTGATTGGGAGTGTTGAAGTAACGGGGGTATCGTTTAACATCTACCCCATCATATTGATAAGAGCTAGAGACAAATAAAGGAGAAATAGCACCCTGAAATTGAGTGTCTTTAACCTCACCCACATGCGTGCAAATAGTATTAATACCTATATTTTTTCTTTTCATAAAACAAAAAAATTAAACCTCTAAGGTATTAAAACCTTTCAAGGTTTGCTATATTTATGGCATGAAATTATTGTTAAAAAATATTGCAATGCTGCTTCAAATCAGACCTCTTACTACACAAAAAGTGAGTGGGTCACAGATGAAGGAGCTGCCCAAACTGAAAGATGCATGGTTATTGCTAGAGGATGATGTGATTCACAGCTTTGGGCAGATGAGCGAAATACCAGATCTCAAGGACCTCAAAACCCTTGATTGCTCTGGTAAAATAGTCTTACCTTCTTGGTGTGACAGCCACACTCACCTTGTATATGCAGGTAATAGAGAACAAGAATTTGTAGATAGGATTAATGGACTAAGTTATCAAGAAATTGCAGCTAGTGGTGGAGGCATTATCAACTCTGCAAAGAAACTTCAGGCAACCAGCCAAGAAGAATTATTTGCACAATCTGAAAAAAGATTACAAGAAGTCATTCAACTAGGCACTGGGGCTATAGAAATAAAAAGCGGGTATGGACTCACCACAGAGTCAGAGATGAAAATGCTCCGCGTAGCCAGAGAACTAGGAGCAAAACACAACATTGCTATAAAAACAACTTTTCTAGGAGCACATGCTATACCACCAGAGTTTAAAAACAATAAAGAAGGTTATCTAGATTTGATATGTGGAGAAATGATGGAGCAAATTGCTAGTGAAAATCTTGCAGACTATGTAGATGTGTTTTGTGAGCAAGGATATTTCTCTGTTGCAGACACCAATAAAATATTGCAAGCTGGAAAAAAGTTTGGATTCAGGGCAAAAACGCATGTAAACCAATTTACAGCCATGGGCGGTGTTGCAGAAAGCGTTAAAAATCAGGCACTTAGTGTAGATCACCTAGAGGTGTTAACCAAAGAAGACATTACAGCACTTCAAGATAGCCAAACAATGCCTGTAGCCCTCCCCTTGTGTTCTTTCTTTTTGAGCATACCCTACACCCCAGCCAGAGCTGTCATAGATGCGGGTCTCCCTCTGGCGCTAGCTACAGATTACAATCCAGGATCATCTCCTAGTGGTAACATGAATTTAGCTGTAGCCACTGCCTGTATAAAAATGAAACTAAGCCCAGAGGAAGCAATCAATGCAGCCACGATTAATGGGGCATATGCTATGGGGCTCAGTGATTCTTATGGTAGTATCACAGTGGGTAAAAAAGCTAATGTAATTATCACTAAAGAAATACCAAGTTATGGGTACCTCCCTTATGCCTTTGGAAGTACTAATATAGACCAAGTAATTTTAAACGGAAAACTGATATGAGTCTTCAATTTTACACAATAGAAGACTTAAAAAAACACACTTTAAAAAGAAAAGGTGAAGAAAAATTTGGGGATAGCGTTGGTCTTGCTAATTCTTGGCAAGGGCTAGAAAAAAGCACTGCCAAATATGCGCTATTGGGTATCCCAGAGGATGTTGGTATTCGAGCAAACATGGGAAGAGCTGGAGCTGCTAAAGCCTGGAATAGCTGCCTCTCTGCACTTTGCAACATACAATCAAACTCCTACACAAACCCAAGCAATACCATTATTGTAGGTGAGGTAGATTGTAAAGATCAGCAAGAAAGCGCTTGTAAACTAGATATAAATGATCCTGATTACCTTACTAAAATCGGAAATTTGGTGTCACAAATTGATACCAAAGTAAGCAAGGTTGTTGCAAAGATTATTTCAGCAAAAAAGATTCCTGTAATTGTTGGTGGAGGTCATAACAATAGCTATGGGAATATTAAAGCAGCAGCCACTGCCCTAAAAGCACCAATACACTGTATAAATCTTGACCCTCATACAGATTTTAGAGCTCTTGAACACAGGCACAGTGGCAATGGTTTTAGGTACGCAATGCAGGAGGGCTACTTAGAGAAATACTATATTTTAGGCTTGCACAAAAACTATACCTCTGGCGAAATATTTGACACAATCAATACCCTGAAAGAAAAAATTAACTACTCATTTTTTGAGGATTACATTACCGGAACTCCCTTTAAACAAATGTTAGAAGAGGCAAAAAACTTTTGCACAGATAAGCCCTTTGGTCTAGAACTAGATATGGATGCCATACAACAAATGGGTAGCAGCGCCATAAGCCCAAGTGGATTTTCTTTAGTGCAAGCCAGAGCGTATCTGTGTTATTTTTCTAAACTTAAAAACTGCAAATACATACATATTTGTGAAGGTGCACCACCTCATGAAATCCATTACAATCAGGTTGCCAAGGCGCTATCTTATCTGGTAAGCGACGTGATTTCAAATCCATAAAAAAAGCTGCATGAAAATATACAGCTTAAAGTTTTGATTAGATAATACTAAGAAGAGACTGCGTACATTTTTTCTCTTTGTTGCTTGATTTTTGGATCATTCATGTACTCATCAAAGGTCATGTAACGATCGATTACCCCGTTGGGGGTTAACTCTACCACTCTGGTGCCCACTGTTTGAGCAAACTCATGATCGTGAGTGGTAAGCAAAACGGTTCCCTTAAAGTTTGTAAGTGAGTTATTAAAAGCAGTAATTGACTCTAAATCTAAATGGTTGGTAGGTTCATCGAGCATTAAAACATTGGCGCGAAGCATCATCATTTTACTTAGCATGCACCTCACTTTTT
>CATEMS010000358.1 GCA_949507465.1 Flavobacteriaceae bacterium | reverse complement strand
TGCAATGTATCTCGTTGGTGTTGGTTTGTTTTGGGGAAATTTAATTGGCATTGGGCTGCTTTTACTGCAGCATCACTTTGATTTGTTTGCCCTAGACCCAAATACCTACTACGTGAGCCAGGTGCCTGTTTATATTCATTGGAGTTACATTATGGCACTCAACATAGGTACTTTAGTGTTGTGCTTTTTGATATTATTGATACCCAGTTATATTATTTCCAAAATTTCTCCAGTCAAGGCAATTAGGTTTGAGTAAGGAAGCTAAAATATAGCTTCTCAAATCCATGCCAAGGCCTTACCTTTGCATTGTAAATTTCCACACATTCTATTTCAAACTATGGACTACGCAGAAAATATCTTAGGCACAATTGGTAATACGCCATTAGTAAAAATCAATAAGTTGGCAGATGAAATTCCAGGGCTTGTATTGGCTAAATATGAAACGTTTAATCCAGGAAATTCTGTCAAAGACCGCATGGCTTTGCAAATGATTAATGATGCAGAGGCAGATGGACGCCTGCAACCTGGGGGTACCATAATAGAAGGTACCAGTGGTAATACCGGAATGGGCCTGGCTCTTGCAGCGATTGTAAAAGGATACAAAATGGTCTGTGTGATAAGTGATAAGCAAAGCAAAGAAAAGGTAGATATTCTTCGTGCTGTAGGTAGTAAGGTCGTTGTGTGTCCAACAGATGTTGCTCCAGAAGATCCAAGATCTTATTACTCTACATCAAAGCGTTTGGCTGAGCAGACACCAAATAGTTGGTATGTAAACCAGTATGATAATCCTTCAAATTGTAAGGCTCATTTTATGAGTACGGGTCCAGAAATATGGGAACAAACCCATGGCAAGGTCACTCATTTTGTTGTTGGTGTTGGCACTGGTGGTACCATAAGTGGTGTTGGGAGTTATTTGAAAATGAAAAATCCTTCTATTAAAATATGGGGTATAGATACCTACGGAAGTGTGTTTAAAAAATACCATGAAACAGGTATTTTTGATGAAAATGAAATTTATCCTTATGTCACAGAAGGCATTGGAGAAGATATTTTGCCACTTAATGTTCGTTTTGAGATCATAGACGGCTTTACCAAAGTAACAGACAAAGATGCTGCTATTTGGACACAAAAATTATCCAAAACAGAGGGTATGTTTTTGGGCAACTCTGCAGGAGCAGCTATGAAAGGATTACATCAATTAAAACATCATTTCACCAAAGACGATGTAATTGTAGTTTTATTTCACGATCATGGGAGTAGGTATGTTGGTAAAATGTATAATGATCATTGGATGCAAAAAATGGGGTATACAGAGTAATAAAAAGAGCGATTTAAAACCCCATTAAACAGCCTGTTTTTAGACTCTTATTTTTGTGAAATGTCTTTATAATTTCAGTAAAAAAATACCTAACTTGCATGGATGTTACAATGGCTTTATAAAGTTAGATATTACTTTGAACGGCATGGATATTATGTTTGTTCACGCCTAGCAGACCGTCTTGGCATGCGAGCCAAAAGTGTCCGACTTTTTTTTATTTATTTGTCTTTTGCAACCCTTGGGGTTTGGTTTGCCATATATCTTACATTGGGTTTTTGTCTGCGTTTAAAAGATTTAATATACACCAAACGAACATCTGTATTTGATTTATGAAAAAAGTTTTTCACTCAAAGAGGTATGTTGCAGTACTATT
>CATEMS010000357.1 GCA_949507465.1 Flavobacteriaceae bacterium | reverse complement strand
AAAACAACGACAAAACAAAGCGCTTGTTGATCAGATAAGTGCTACCATTATCTTACAACAATTTTTATATACTAAATAATTAGAATATGATTTTACCTATTGTAGCCTATGGCGACCCCGTGTTACGAAAACAATGCAAAGATATTTCTAAGACATACCCTAATCTAGAGGCTTTGTTAGAAAATATGTATGAAACTATGTACGGCGCCAGTGGAGTAGGTTTGGCAGCACCACAAATTGGTTTACCCATACGTGTGTTTTTAGTAGACGCAAGTCCCTTTGCTGATAAGGATCAAATGGATGCTCAAGAATTTACTCAGGTAAAAGGATTTAAAAAAACCTTTATCAACCCTACTATATTAGAAGAAAAAGGGGAGGAGTTTGCTTTCAATGAAGGGTGTTTAAGTATTCCAGATGTGCGAGAGGATGTTTACAGAAAGCCAGATATCACCATAGAGTACTACGATGAAAACTTTACAAAACACACCCAAAACTATACGGGTATCATCGCAAGGATCATACAACACGAGTATGATCATATACAGGGAATTTTATTTACAGACAAGCTCTCTTCTTTAAAAAAGAGAATTTTAAAAGGCAGATTGACCAGTATAAGTAAAGGAAAAACAACTGTAGATTACCGGATGCGATTTCCTAATGCTAAAAAGAAGCGATAAAGGGTTGTGTATCCAAAAATTTCAAAACATCTTTGCAACCTCTTTTAATAACAATAAATGTTATAGAAAAGTATTTTAATATTTTCCACCTAAGGATTTTTTATTAGTTATGAGTTTAGAAAAAATATTATCAATTTCAGGAAAACCAGGATTGTATAAAATGACCAAGCAAACACGAAGTGGTTTTTTAGCGGCGTCCTTGATAGACCAAAAAAAAATTAGTGTAAGCGCAAGACACAATGTTAGTTTACTCACAGAGATTGCTATCTATACCTTGACTCAAGAGGTACCACTGCGTGAAGTATTTCAAAAGATTGCAGCCAAGGAGGGTTCAAAACAAACCATTAGCCACAAGGTACCTAAAATAGAACTAGAAGAATTCTGTTTTGGTATAGTACCAGATTATGACGAGCAGCGAGTATACCCAAGTGATATTAAAAAAGTGGTGCAGTGGTATAACCTTTTGATAAAAAATGGTTTTACAGATTTCTCTGAGCCAGATCAAGAAAAAGACAAACAAGAACCACAGGCTCCAACTTCTGATAAAAAACAAAACCCCTCTTCTACAAAAAAGACGGTTTCAAAACAGGTCCAAAAGCCCCCTGCAAAAGCAACTAAAAAAGTAGTTACCCAACATAAGAAAACAACTACGGCAAAGAAAAAATAACCTAAACTACTTATCTCTGAAGCCTGTGCTAGATTCTAACACAGGCTTTTTTTAGTACATAGGTTTTAAGCTAGTGCCTTGAAGAAGAATTTATAATTAGTCTAATAAAAAAAATCCCAGCCAAAAGGCTGGAATTTTTTTTTGTATGACAACAAGTTAATCCTTTGGTGTGTTGTCCTTTTTTTCTTCTTCTTTTTCTTCTTCTTTTT
>CATEMS010000356.1 GCA_949507465.1 Flavobacteriaceae bacterium | reverse complement strand
CCCTCTTTAATTTCAACAATATCATTTATGGATTGATTTACATTGGCCACAAGGGTCCATTGCTCTTTAGAGTTTGGGGCTAGTTTTATATCTTTACTTAACAGGTATGCGCCGCGTTCTGCCTTAATATCAATCTCTTGTGTGATTGCCTTACCCCTTCTAAAATCCTCAACTTGAACAGATGAAATAAGTTTTTTTGACCCCTCAAGTCCTAAAGACCAAACAACATTTGCCTTTAAAGCCTCACTGGGTTCGGCTTTATCTACAATAATGGCGCTCAAAGAATAAATTCCGAGCCCTGAGTCTGCCTCTAACTCACATTTTTTATAGGCATCTACCAAATTGCTGGTACTGTTTTGCAACCCCACTTCCACCCCATAGGGCAAGATGTTTTGAATGCCATCCAAAAGACGAACATCCATAGCCGTATCACCTAAATTAGTAAGGGCCGAATGTCTAACAAAACCGAAGGTGTCACTTGAATTCCATTGGTAGGTAAAGCTCAAATTAAGATCATGATTGATTTCCTCAAAAACTAGCTTATTACCGTAGGTGTTTTTGTAAATATTTCTTGAAATTTTGTAGGCTCCGTCTTGAGTTTTACTGAAGGGTTCCCATAGGTAATTTTTGTCTGCCTGACGTATAATAAAAATTGATTTGCTACCAGTATGCTCACTAGATTCTGTGATTTTATCATCTGTATAGTATGGGAAAAGTGAATAGTCACTATTTTTTCTACCCGCAGAAAGGCCTCCTGTACTAGATATAAACATCCAGTGGTCAGAATTACTGACAATACTCATAAAAAAGGGGCGCATTTTACTATAATTTGAAATTTTAAAAAATGCCTCTCCCTCAAAATTTACTTGATCTGCTGATACTTCTTTATTTGAAAAATTTGCTGGGTTTTGCCCAATATATATGTTTGTTAAATCCATTAAAGATAGATCGATTGTTAGAGGTTGTTTGTGTAAATTAATATCAAAAAAATTATTTTTAGGGCTTCTAAAATAGAATCACAAATTAGCTTATTTTTTCAGATTAAAATAAAAATAAACACAACAAATACTATACAACAATGATTTTTAACATTTCAATTTTCAGGTAAATGGTACCTAAAACTACAACATTAGAAATAGGGTATTAAAATAGGGTACATCACACTTGCTCGTCAGCTTTTTTGAGCATTGTCTATTACCTTGTGTGATTTTTTGAAAATTTTAAAGTCAGAGAAAAAAGTGCTTATTGGTACACAAGCCTTGTGGTTTAAAAAAGCATGCTGAGTTTATAAAATAAGATAAGTAAAAACTAGGGTACAAACTCTCTCTTAGTGAACTACAAACTTCTTTTGCACGCTACCCTTTGAGGATTTTAATTCTAGAAAGTATACCCCTGGGGTTAAAAAATCTACCTGCAACTCTAGATCATTAACATCTGTAGATTGTTTTACAAGAGCGCCATTTGAAGAATAAATTGTGTATTGCTCTATTTTTTCTGTAGAGGCTATTGTTAAAGAACTTGATGTAGGATTCGGGTATAGTGTCACGTTTGCCAGAGCAGCATTGTCTCCAATATTCTGGTTTGAAGAGGATAGGTTGTAAAAAGCATTGGCAAAGAACGAGTTATCTACCTGCAATTCATAAAAATAGTCCTCACTGGTAAGGGTTGTAGATGTGATCAGTGCTCCGGTAGAAACATCCACGGTTTGTAAATAAGAACCATTCTCGTTTTGCACCCAAACAATGTAAATTTCACTCCCTTGATCAAAACACAAACCCCCAACTGCATAACCCGGCAAGTAGCCGCCAATAACACTGTTAAGAGGATCTATAAAAGTTGAAGTTCCTGAAACTAGGTCTATCTCAACCAAACGCAAATCTGTGTAATAGGTCTGGTAGATCTGGCTAAAATTGTCGTAATCGGTGTCTTGGTACAAACCATAGAGCTTTCCTCCACTTTGGTTGTTGAACTCTAGGGCAGAAAACCTGTCTCCGTTTTGCCATATAGTGGGTGAATTAATAATTGAACCCGTTGCGGCATCAACACTATATAGCTTGTATTGGTTTCCATCTACACCAATGAAAATATAAGTACCTGTGTTGGAGTCAAAGGTAGAGTTTCCAATAGCAACTGCATCTACTCCTGGCAATGTGGATATCGAGGATACAATTCCTGTTTGCAAATCAATTTCTCCAAATTGTTCAGCGCTTCCATCCCACCAAAGACCGTAGGCCTTTTGGGCTTGTAAGTCATATTCCATCTCAATGGGTTGCTGGTCATTAAAGGGCGTACTTGTAGTTATGAGATTCTCCATATCCATCACATAAAGTTGTTGGTTATTTTGCGTATCAAAACCCCAGCATATGTACCTGCGATTTTGCTGGTCATAGGTAGAGGCACCAGCAGCTACTCCAATGAGAGAATTTGTGCCTAGTACAACAGCACTAGACCCCGTCATTGCATCTATACTCACTACGTCAAAAGGTATAGTGGTAGAACCATTTACTGTTTTTTTCAAGCCAAATAGGGTCTGGCTTGATACAGAACCAACAAACAACAGGGTACACAAAATAAAGTGTAAAAGTTTTATTTTTCTCATATCCCAAAGATAAATATTTTACAAACACAACGCCATAGACACAAACTACTTTATGATAGATTTATGTGTTACAACATACTTGAATTTGAGCTAGAGCTTATGTGTTACATTGAGTTTTGAGATCAATTATTGCGCTCAAAGGGTTGAACTTAAATTTCTCAAAAATCACTTAAAAATGGAAAAAATTGGCTATATTTTTAATAAAACCAATAAAAATGACTCAAAAACGACCAAAAACAGCTATATTTGATAAACTTAATTTTGTGGTATTTCAATCATGCAAGAGTTCTTAGATTCGCAAAGTGTGCTTCTACCACAACAGAATAATTAAAATAAAATTTATATCGAAACTTTAAAAAAAAGTACCAGAAAATACTTCTCTATACCAGAATTGATTGCCGCTTTATCTAAAAACCACCAATCTACCTATAATCAAATAATTAGATCTGTTGCTATACCTCTTGAGAATTTTCAAGACTATTGTTTTTGGTCTTCGTCCTCTTACACCCGAAATTGCATTTTTGAAAACGAAAAATTTGAACTGATACTACTTTGCTGGGAAAAAGATCAAAAAACCCCTATTCATGACCATGGAGGTGAGCAATGCTGGGTTAAAGTAATTGAAGGGTCTTTAGAGGAAACCCTCTACAAAGAAGAATCTAGCGGTCTAACAGCAGTAAACACAAGTGTATCCTTACAAGGAGACATTTCTTACATGATAGATTTTATGGGCTATCACACACTAGAAAATATCTCTGGTCATAGGGCGATGTCACTACACTTGTATGCAAAACCCATAAAAAAGTGCAATGTATTTGATGACCAAAAACAAGCATTTTCTACAAAAACACTGTCATTTGATACGGTCTAAGCGCCTTATTAGATGATGCTTTAAATTCAGCAACCAATAATTGCCAAAATATTGGTGCGTTTCTATATCTTTACAAAATGATTAAAAATACTATTTGTTTTTTCTTTGTATGGCTTCTTGTATCGTGTAATCCCACTACCAACTCTAGTTCAATAAAGGTTGTTGGCCAGATGAGCGATGTAATGTGGAAGGGAGAATTAAAAGGAAACATTGCAACCGATTCATTAGAAGGTGCAAAAACCTATGGATTGGGGCCTCTGGCTTTTTTGAAAGGCGAAATAGTTTTATTTGAAGGACAGACATTTGTATCTAAAGTTATTGATAGTAGTTCTCACAAGGTAAGTAATGTCCCATCAGCCAGGGCGCCATTTTTTGTATACAGCACAGATAGTAATTTAAAGGTTGTTGCTATCAAACAATCTAAGTACTCGCTCAAAGAACTAGAACAACACATCGATTCCATATATAAAAATTACGACCAGCCATTATTGCTGCGAATTGACGGAGTGTTTGACGAGCTTCAACTTCATACAGTTAATTTACCTCAGGATGCACAAGTTTCTTCTCCCCAGCAGGCGCATCAAGGATTGACAACATATAATTTTAATTCAATCAAGGGGTCATTGATAGCCTTCTTTTCTCGCCACCACAAGGCCGTGTTCACTCATCATGATAGTTTTTTGCATGCGCATTTTATTTCCCAAGACCGGCAAGTTTTGGGTCATATAGATACACTTATGTTTGATTCCTCTGAGGTATCTGTGAAGGTTTCTAAGTAATTTTGGGGCCAGTTTCAGGATATCTACCTACCAAAGCCATGTAAATATACCAGGGTGATATTGTAATGCTTATCACACAGACTCTCTGGAGTCAAAAATCTGTGGTAGCTGCAAAAGGGTTTTTATTAAAGTAAGGAGAGTTTTAGCACAAACAACATTCCCAGAGATCAATTAATTGTCTGTATTTTAGGTGTTGTTTTGGCTGTATTTACCAGGTGTATCTCCAGTTGCAGCTTTAAAGATTCTGTAAAAAGAATTTACAGCTTTAAAGCCAGATGCCATAGATAGCGCATCTATGCTATATTCTTTTAAGTATCCCTGTTTTATAAGTTCTTTTGCCTTTTCAATTTTAAAATGATTTGAGTATGCTGAGAAATTGTCAAAGCCATTTTCTGAAATGGCCAATGATATATGTTTTTGCTTTATGTCAAGGGTGGTAGAAAGCCAGCTTAATTTAAACTCATTTTTCAGGTATAGCTCTTGGCTTTTTATTTTGTGGTTAAAATCATTAAACAACTCATTTAAGTCTACCTGTTCTATTATTTTTAATGTGCTTAGGTTATTAGGGTTCATAAATACAGGTATGTTGTATAATATATTCCTGTTTTTATTTAAAAATAAGGCTAGACCTAAAAACACCAAAGAAACAATAATCATAGAAGATTCTACAGATAAGGCACTTTTTTTATCTAACACAGAAAATAGCAAAGTGAAAACAACAACCAAACTAGTCATGGCAAACTTTAAATGTGTTAAAGTGT
>CATEMS010000355.1 GCA_949507465.1 Flavobacteriaceae bacterium | reverse complement strand
CTGCATGGACGAGGTCTTTTAAAGAGTATGTACTTAAATAAATTTGCCAATTGATCTGTTGCTGTAATCATTATGCCTGCGCAAAGCATGACAATGATAGTCGCTTTTACTCCAAACTTTTTAAAAATTAAAAACAGTAAAAGAGCATACAGAGGTAACGAAGTCCATTTCTCTGTAACAATACGCCAAAACTCATCCCAAAAGGGTGTGCCTAGGTTATTTAAAAACAGGAACAATTGTTCATCATACTGTAACAGGGTTTCAATCATCTTCGTAGCGATCTATTTCTCTATCATAAAAAGCACTAGCTTGACTAATAAAATTTTCGGTCTCAGTTTCAAGCTCTTTTCGATCTTGTGCATCAAAATCTTCTAACCACTCTACCTGGTCATTCTCGAGGTTGATAATAAAACGAGGAAAGGCAGTGTGTATTACAAAAATAGCAGATGGAAAATCACTATTATCGCCTAAGAGGTATTTTGGGAATTCCATAGATAGTTGGTGTTGGTGGTTCATCTTACCAATAAGCTGGTATAAAATTATACGAACTGCTAAATTACAATAAAAAATCTCGAGTTAAGTACCCCTTAAGGGCAACTCAATGATAGATGTGAGGTTTTATACATCAAAAAAATAGGCTAGAGATAAATCAAGACGTTTCTATCAGCTCATTAGACAACACATGAAATCTCCAGAATAACAACACGCCAGAAACAGTAAGACCAGCCAATAAACCAATCCAGATACCAGAGCTACCATAAGTTGTATGTAAGCCCAAATAATACATCACTGGAAAACCAACAACCCAATAAGCAATAAAAGTAATAAGTGTAGGTAATTTTACATCTTGCATTCCTCGCAATGCCCCTAGGGTAACCACTTGTAGAGTATCACTTATTTGGAAAACTGCTGCTATTAGCAGCAAGGTAGCCGCACTAGCTGCAACCTCAAGATTATCAAATACCTCTGTTGGATTATCAAAATTGAGGTACAAATTGGGTAATGACTGATGAAATGTAAAAAACAAAACAGCAAAAATTACCGCCAAAATAATAGAGAGTAAGAAAATAGAAAAAGCAATACGGCGTAACTCATCAAAGCGCTTGAGCCCTTTTTGGTTTCCTACCCGTATCATAGCCGTTACACCAAATCCCATAGCCACCATAAAGGTCATAGAAGATAGGTTTAAAGCAATTTGATTTGCAGCCTGGGGGTTTTTTCCAAGCATACCAGATAGCCAGATTGCCGCAGTAAAAATAGCCACTTCAAAAAACATTTGTAGTGCAGATGGAACTCCAAGATTAAATACTTTACTGAGCATTTTTTTGCTCAGGGCAAAGAGTTTAATATGAGTAACAAAGGCCTTAGACTGTTGCTTACTGTACAATAAAAACCAAAGATAAATTATCATGACAACTCTAGAAACCAGAGTTCCAACAGCTGCACCAACAACTCCTAGGGCAGGAGCACCAAATTTTCCGAAAATAAACATGTAATTAAGCACTACGTTTATAACATTGGCTAAAAAGGTGGCATACATTGGATAGCGCGTGAGAGACAAGCCGTCACTTAATTGTTTAAACGCTTGAAATATAACCAGTGGAAATAAAGATACAGCAACCCATGAGAGATAAGGTATTGCCAGATCAACTACCTGTGTTGGTTGTTTCATAGCATACATAAGGGGTTTTGCTAAAAAAACGGCAGCCACCAATGCAATGCCTAAAACCATACACAGAAACAGTCCGTGTTTGAAAGATGATTTTCCTTTTACAAAATTACCCTCCCCATCGGCTTCAGCTACTAAAGGGGTTATTGCAGTGGAGAAGCCAATTCCTAAAGACATGGCAATAAACATAAAACTGTTACCCAGTGAGACTGCTGCGAGCTCTGCAGTACCCAGTTGTCCCACCATGATATTATCAACAAAAGAAACCAGCGTATGTCCTAACATACCCAAAATTACTGGAGTAGCTAATCTTAGATTGTATCTAAATTCTTTTGTATATTGGGTTAACAAGAACATTCTATTTTCATGCAAAGATAAAAACCTACAAGTTTTGATCACTAGGTTTTAATTTTTATCCTTCAGATAAATTAATTGTTGCGTACTTAAATTTGAGGTGTTCTATTTTATTTTTTTAATCAACATAAGTATATTTAAAAAAATGCAATCCAAAGCAAGCACTCCAGAGCAATACCTCAACGAATTACCACAAGAGAGAAAACAAGTAATGACAAAACT
>CATEMS010000354.1 GCA_949507465.1 Flavobacteriaceae bacterium | reverse complement strand
TGAGCTAGTTTTAAATGGGTTAACCCAATGATTATATCTGTGCCAGCCATCCTCAGAGAATTCACTGCAGAATCAGATTCTGACAAGTAATCACTGTAATGGACAAAATCTTTTGGGTTTGAATCTATAGTGACACCAAAAAATCCTATGCGTACTTTGGAAGAATCAGCAGCGTTAAGATCGTAAAAAAGTGTTCTAGGAATTGCGGTACTATCTCCTTGTTTGATGGTATGAAATACATCAAGTGATTCGCCATTTTTTTGATAAACATTGGCAGAAACCCAATTAAAAGTACTCTCATTGAGTCGTTGTTGTAGCTCCTTTTCTTTGATATCAAATTCATGGTTTCCAAAGGTAGCCAAATCAAAATCCATGGCATTCATTACCTCAACCATTTGACGGCCTTTAACCCGTTGTCCATCTACTTTAAGGGTACCAAGAAGTGATGGATTTAGAAAATCTCCAGCCATTACCAAATAACTATTAGGAAATTGCCTTTTTATAGAATCACTTACATGAGCAACTCTTGCCATACCTCCATATTTACCACCACTCAGGGGTGAAATTTCATACACATCATTTACCTGTATGAGCTTAATGGTAAGAGTATTCTGCTTTTGAAGTGGAGAATCTTTTGGATTCTTACAGCTGCTTAGGGTGATTGTAAAAAGACCACACAAAAATAATACACCAAGAGGTTGTATATGCAATAGCCTATTGGTTATAAATCTTTGTAAGAAATTACTATTTTCCATTCGCTTTAATTATTTTTAATGATAGTTATTAAATAAATCACTCGCCTTGTTGTGTGCACTCTCAAAGCTCATGGAATGTATATTGGTTTTCGTTTTTTGGGCAGTAAAGTAACTCACCATTTTTTCTGTCGGCATGTTTCCAGTAAGCTCATCTTTTGCCATAGGACACCCACCAAATCCTTGAATAGCTCCATCAAATCTTCTACACCCTGCTTTATAAGCAGCATCAATCTTTTCATGCCAGGCAGTTGGTGTGGTATGCAGGTGTGCTCCAAACTCGATGTTTGGATATGTAGGTATCAAATTAGAAAACAAATAAGAGATAGTCTCTGGGGTAGAGCTACCAACGGTATCACTTAAAGATAAAATAGTGACACCCATCTGCGAGAGTTTTTGAGCCCAACGACCTACAATATCAACATTCCAAGGGTCTCCATATGGATTTCCAAACCCCATAGATAGGTAGGTCACTACTTGCTTGGTTGAAGCAGCAGAAAGCGCTAAAATTTCAGAAAGAGTAGCTATAGACTGGGTAATTGTTTTGTGGGTGTTACGCATCTGGAAATTCTCAGAAATAGAAAATGGGTAACCTAAATAGGTTATCTGTGGATGCGTTAATGCTTCTTTTGCTCCCCGTATATTAGCAACAATTGCCAATAACTTTGTCTTTGTTTCAGACATATCCAAGGTAGATAATACTGCTGCGGTATCAGCCATTTGAGGGATGGCTTTTGGCGATACAAAGCTTCCAAAATCAATGGTATCAAAGCCACACTTCAACAAAGATTGAATGTACTGAGCTTTTTTCTGGGTAGGAATCCAGTCTTTAATACCCTGCATGGCATCTCTGGGACATTCTATGAGTTTCACATCTTGCATCTTCGTAAAGATAAAAGTAAAATGTGTAGATAACCAAAAGTGTGCTATTACTTTTTAATAGAATTTCTTTTACCTAATTTTAATTATATTTACCAAAATAAAAATTCTATGAAAACCCTTATAAAACCTACGCTTACATTATTGTTCTTTATCGCTTTTAATACCGCTGCTTTTCAAGTGGTAGCACAATCAAACCAAGAAACTACAATACCTTTTTCAATTTCTATTGAAATAGATGGTGCTAATACCACTGTAGTGTGTTTGGATGGCTGTGATTGGAAAAAAATTACATTAAAACAGGACAGCACACTAATCAATGAAAATGGAATTTCTAGAGCAGAAAACACAGATGATGGTGCACTTTTTGTTTTTAATGTTCAAAAGACTCAAACAGGTATATTATTAAAAAAAATCAAGGGAACACAGTGGGCAGCACCATTAGATATTTCATGCAACTCTAAATGCACTCTTGTTGTAAACCAATTTGGATTGACACAATAACTTAAGGTATTAGTATAAAAGTTGCAATTGCCAAAAACACAAAAATTTGCACCCATTTAAAAAAAACTCCTGCGTATTTATTTTTATTTAAAAAAGAAGAAACACTCCCCCCTAACAAAGAGATTGTTGTAAAAACAACAAAGCTTACCACCATAAATGTAATGCCTAAAATATAAAATTGCAGGACGGTATCTGTTTCTGGATTCCATAAAAACTGAGGGAACAAAGCAATAAAAAATAGCATAACCTTAGGGTTTAGCAAATTCATGAGCACCCCTTGTTTAAATAATTGAAAGTAGCTTTTCTTTGGTGCATCCCCAGAAAATTTGAGGGTTGAATCACTTCTATAAATAGCAAAAGCTAAGTATAGTAAATACAATACTCCCACTACTTTTATACCAATAAAAAGAGAAGGGTTTGTAGTAATTACTGCAGAAAAACCAAATGCCAATAAGGTGGTATGCACAATACAGCCACTAATTAACCCTGCTGTGGTAGCTATAGCACTTCTGCTCCCGTTAACTACAGATTGAGTTAAGACATACATATTATCTGGACCCGGACTTAGAGCCAAAAGGCAGGTAGCAACAACAAAAGAAAAAAGAGCTTCTACCATTTTATTTTGGTACTATGGGGTTTGAGAAATAATAGCCTTGTTGATGTTTTTTATCAAACCTGGTCCTTCATAGACAAAACCAGTGTAGATCTGAAGTAAATCTGCACCTGCATTTAGTTTCTCTAGAGCATCATCTGGGCTGTGTATCCCTCCTACTCCAATTATAGGAAATGACTTGTTGCTTTTTTTAGATAGGTATTTTATAACCGCTGTACTTTTATCTTTAATGGGTTGACCACTCAATCCTCCGTTACCTATTTGTTGTAATTTATCTTCTGAAGTAGAAAGTCCTTTTCTACTTGTTGAAGTATTACTTGCTATGACACCATCAAGCTTGGTTTGGATGATAAGTGTTACAATTTCGTCTAACTGGGTGGTATTTAAATCTGGGGCTATTTTTAATAAAATAGGCTTTTTGGTGCTAAAGTTTTCATTGGCTTTTTGCACTGCGCCTATTAATTCCTCAAGATAGTCTTTGTCGTTTAATTTGGCATGACTGCCCACATTTGGACAACTTACATTCAGAACAAAGTAATCTACATATGGGTGCAGGGCATTAAAGCAAGTAAGGGAATCTTGTGTGTAATGCTCTGGAGGCGTTTGGGTGTTTTTAGCTATGTTTCCACCTATGATGAGTTTTCCTTTGTTTTTTTTAAGAGCTGCTATGGCACTATCAAGGCCTTTATTGTTAAAGCCCATTCTGTTTATAATTCCTTTATCATCCTTTAGACGAAACAATCTCTTTTTGGGATTTCCCTCTTGTCCAAGTGGTGTTGTGGTACCAATTTCAATAAAACCAAAACCAAAATTTGCTAGCTCATTATACAAAACAGCATTTTTATCAAACCCAGCTGCCAGGCCTACAGGATTAGAAAATTTCAATCCAAATAATTCACGCTCAAGGGAAGGATGTTTAATTTGGTATAAGCCTCTAAATAAACCGCCAAGCCCCACAAGGTGTGCTAACTTAATCAAAGAAAAAGTGAAGTAATGCACCTTCTCTGGATCAAAACTAAAGAGTATAGGTCGTAAAAGAGCTTTATACATAACCAAAAGTATTACTGCAAAAATAAGGTATAAAGTCATTACTAGTTATTCTGATTATGTTTATTTTTAACAAGCATATTTTTTTTAGAAACTTTAGACACAAACGGCACACACAATGATAGATAAAAAGCACATAATTGATAGGTTTATAAGCTACGTTACCGTTGACACAGAAAGTGATCCAACCAGTAACACAACCCCCAGTACTGCCAAACAATGGGATCTTGCCAATGCCTTGGTTGAAGAACTAAAACACATTGGGCTTAAAGACGTTACCATTGATGAAAATGCATACATTATGGCCACATTACCAAGTAATGTTCCTCACCAGGTACCCACCATTGGATTTATATCACACTTTGACACCACTCCAGATTTTACAGGTAAAGATGTAAAGCCCCAAATCATAGAAAATTATGATGGAAAAGATATTACATTAAACCAAGAACAAAATATCATTCTATCTCCCTCCTATTTTGAGGACCTACTTTTGTATAAAGGGCAAACTCTTATCACCACAGACGGCACAACACTTTTGGGAGCAGATGACAAAGCGGGTATTACAGAAATAGTAAGCGCCATGGAATATCTTGTGCAACACCCTGAGATAAAACATGGAAAAATTAGGGTAGGTTTTACCCCAGATGAAGAAATTGGACGCGGTGCACATAAGTTTGATGTCCAAAAATTTGATGCAGATTGGGCCTATACCATGGATGGAAGCCAGGTAGGAGAATTAGAGTATGAAAATTTTAATGCAGCTGGCGCTGTAGTTTCTATAAAAGGGAAAATAGTTCATCCAGGATATGCCAAAGGGAAGATGGTAAACAGCATGTATATAGCCACAGATTACATCAATTCATTACCGAGGTTAGAAACCCCAGAGCACACTCAAAACAGACAAGGTTTTTTTCATCTCTGTAGCGTAAAGGGAGAGGTAGATAGTACAGAGTTACAGTATATCATAAGAGACCATGACAAAGAACATTTTGAGGCTAGAAAAGAAATGATGCTCAAACTAGCCGATGAGTTAAACTCACAATTAGGGGAACCTGTCGTATCTGTTGAAATTAAAGATCAATATTTTAACATGCGTGAAAAAATAGAACCTGTGATGCACATTGTAGCTATCGCTGAAAAAGCAATGGAGCAAGCAGGTATAAAACCCCTGATAAAGCCAATAAGGGGAGGCACAGATGGATCTCAACTTAGTTTTAAAGGCTTACCATGTCCCAACATATTTGCTGGTGGACACAATTTTCATGGAAGGTTTGAATATGTTCCGGTAGAGAGTATACAAAAAGCCATTGAGGTGATTGTTAACATAGCCCAACTAGTTGGAGCGAAAAAGTAGATCGTTTTTTTTTTACGTAAATAGCAATAAAAAAAAACCTCTAGTTGTTACCCTAGAGGTTTTTTAAAAATCAATGATATTGTTATTTTTTAGTTATTGGAGTATTTACTTTTTCACTGATCTCCATAGAGATGGATGAGATTTCAAATTTCATTTTACCAGCACCAGACTCAATGACACAACTACCATCGTCATTAAGACTCAGTAGTTTACCATGTAATCCACTCTTGGTAACTACTTTGTCACCAGCTTTAAGTGCTTCTAAATACTTTTTCTCTTTCTTTTGTTTTTGTAAACCGGGACGTATTAAAAAGAAATACATCACAACGAATAACAAAAGCAGAGGCAACATTTGAGATACATCTCCCATAACAATAATCTATTTTATATTATTTTGATGCTGCAGGTACTGCTGCTGCTCCTTCTTTTGGATTTACAAAGGCTTTGATCATCAAAGTCTCTTTACCAGCTTCTGTATTTGCAGTGATGGTGATGGTTTTACTAACTTGGTTTTTTCCACTACCATTAAACTTCACTAACATCTCACCAGACTCACCTGGTGCGATTGGTTCTTTAGTAAAAGTTGGTACAGTACAACCACAACTACTCTTTGCGTTTACAACAACCAAGTTACTTTTTCCAGTGTTTGTGTATGTAAAGATGTGCTCTACTGGTGTTCCTTGAGTAATCTCACCAAAGTCAAATTGCTTTTCATCAAATGTCATAACTGGAAATTCACCAGTTTTAGCATCACGATCTGCTGCTTGGGTTACATTGGTCTCAACTACGCTATCTGCAGCGTTTTTCTTGCAAGATGTAAATGCAAATAGTGCAATTACAGCTATTGCTAAAATTGAATTTTTCATAGTATAAATAATTAAAGTTTTTAAGAGCGGCTAAATTAAGAATTTTTTATTGACTATCGAAGTCCACGCCCATTTTTATTCAACTTTTTAGAACTCTCAAATTCTTTGACTAACTTATCTAAAATTCCATTGATAAAAATACTGCTCTTAGGGGTTGAGTATTCTTTTGAAATCTCCAGATACTCATTTATGGTGGCTCTAACAGGAATTGATGGAAAATCTAAAAACTCTGTGATACCCATTTTTAAAATAATCATGTCCATTTCAGCAATTCGCTCTTTGTCCCAATTTGGGGTCTTACCCTCAACCTCTTGACTTAACTTTTCGTCATTGAGCACAACTTTTGTAAATAGCGCTTTGGCAAATTGCCTGTCATCCTGATTTTTATATAATTGTGGTAATAGAATAGTACTTGCGTTTTTTTCTGAAATTTTTGTCAACATCTTAGCCAAGGCAGTATTCACGATAGGAAAGTCATCTACCCAGGTCAGTCTTTTGTCTTCAATATACTCGTAATACTTATCACTTGGTGCTACCACTTTTTTAAAAAGAGCCAGCAAAAAATCTTGGTCTTCTTTAAAACTAGTACGCTGTTTTTGAATGTATTGTTTGTAGAAGTCTTTTGCTCTTAAGTCTTTGAGCAGTAGGGTTACATATTCACCGTCTAAATCCCAGTACTGTAACTTTTTATTTTTAATGTAATTTGATAAATCTTCGTTTTGTTCAATTAAATCTAGCACCTTATTGTCCAAAAAGGTGGTGCTGAAATTTTTTTCTTCACTGGTAGCTAGATGTTTTTGTTGTGAGGTAACTAAAAATTTTCTGTCTGCCTTTCTCATTTCAACAAGAAGTTGTAGAGACAGGGCATAGAGATCTAACATTTGGTCTATGCTGTAGAACAAAAACTTTTCTTGTTTTTCAAGATCGGGCTGAGTGCTCTGGCGTAGTGCGTAAATAGATTGCAAAACCTTTACCCGTATGTGTCTTCTTGTTAACATAGAATCAAAGAACTAAAATAATTGATATTAATTTTTCTGCAGAAATAGTACTACAAAATGACCTATAAAAGCATTTGGCAAAGATAGTACTTTTAAAAATCTGATTAAGCTTTTTCTATTTTTCTTGCATCAATTCTAGATTGGGCAATAGTTAGAGCGGCCTTGTGTGTTGTTATGTCTTCTTTTTCAGCCTTTTGTAAAATCTCTAGAGTTGTGGTATAGATATTTTCTGTTTTGCGAATAATTTCCTGTTTACCGTAATTTTCAAGTTCTGCATATACATTTATGATGCCACCAGCATTAATTAAAAAATCTGGCGCATACACGATGCCTTTTTCTCTTAACATCTTAGCATGAGTGTCTTCGTCTGCTAACTGGTTATTTGCCGCACCAGCAATTATTTTTGCTTTTAATTGCTCTATTGAATGATCATTTAGCGTAGCTCCTAGGGCGCAGGGTGCGTAGATGTCCATTTGCTCTTTGTAGAGGTTGTCACCACTGTAAATTTCTACGCTGTATGTGTCTCTTACTTGCTGTAAACGCTCATGGTTTATATCACTTATAAAAACCTTGGCCCCCTCATTACTTAGGTGTTCTACCAAAGCTTCTCCTACATTACCAATTCCTTGGACATACACTACTTTATTCTCTAAATTATCACTACCAAATGCATACTTGGCGGAAGCTTTCATACCCATAAAAGTTCCGTAGGCGGTAATTGGTGAGGGGTTTCCAGCGCCACCATTTTGCT
Source organism: Flavobacteriaceae bacterium (assembly GCA_949507465.1). Classification (GTDB taxonomy): domain Bacteria; phylum Bacteroidota; class Bacteroidia; order Flavobacteriales; family Flavobacteriaceae; genus CATEMS01. The sequence goes on along the minus strand of CATEMS010000354.1, from coordinate 2,775 downwards.
CGCTAATACCTGTTACATAAGGAGTTACTTTTCTGACTAAGTCCATATCACCGGTGGTCATGCCAACATCCTCTGCCGTTATGTACCTGCCGCCAAGGCTATGTACAAACTCACCAAATTTTAGCATGAGTTCTGGCGTTTTTTGTGTTTTGGCATCTCCTATAATTACTGCTTTGCCTCCACCTAGGTTTAATCCTGTAATTGCTGATTTGAAAGACATCCCTCTTGAGAGTCTCAAGACATCATTTAAGGCATCTTGTTCATTGTTATATTGCCACATTCTAGTTCCTCCAAGAGCAGGTCCTAGGGTCGTGTCATGGATACCAATTATTGCTTTTAATCCTGTATCTTTGTCATTGCAAAAAACAATTTGCTCATGATCTTGAAAAGATAATTGACCAAAAACTGGACCTATTTTTTTTAAATCTTCAGCTAAAATAACTTCTGTTTTCATGGGTTTTATTTTTCAAATCCTTAAAAAGGGATTGTAAAAATACTATATTATTGATCATTTATCAAAAACACAAAGGTTAAAATACGAATTTGCTAACAAACCCTCTTGTCGTGGATGAAAGAACTGCAGTACCTAAATAAATATTTACACAAATATAGAGGCAGATTATTACTGGGACTTATCACCACAGTTGTGGCCGCTGTTTTTAAGTTGGCCGTTCCAATGAAAATAGGAGATTCTGTGACTGTTGTTGAACAAAAAATCAATGGTAAAATTACAGATATTGCAATTGTAGAGAAACAATTACTTATTAATATTGTTTTACTGCTAGGGGCTACATTATTAGCGGCAATATTTACTTTTTTGATGCGCCAAACCATCATTGTGGTGTCAAGAAAAGTAGAATTTGATTTAAAAAATGAAATCTACCAACACTATCAAAAATTATCTTTGGGTTTTTACAAACAAAACCGCACAGGTGACCTAATGAACCGCATAAGCGAAGATGTTGGTAAGGTAAGAATGTACATTGGCCCAGCCATCATGTATAGCACATCTACCATCACTCTTTTTGTTGTGGTAATAAGTTATATGTTTCTCTCTGATCTTGAACTAACTCTTTATGCAATAGCACCCCTACCAATATTGTCTGTAATGATTTACAAACTCAGTATTGCCATACATAAACGCTCTACTGTAGTTCAAGAGTACTTATCAAAGTTGACCACATTTACACAAGAGAGTTTCAGTGGTATTGGGGTTATCAAGGCCTATGGAATTCAGCCCAACACAAACCAAGAATTCGAAACGCTCTCTCAGGCCAGCAAAGAAAAAAATATCGAGTTAACCAAAGTACAAGCCCTATTCTTCCCACTGATGATGCTCTTAATAGGAGCAAGTAACATTCTTGTAATTTATATAGGTGGCTCTAAATTTATCAAAGGGGAAATACAAGACTTTGGAACAATCGTTTCTTTTTTGATTTATGTAAATATGCTTACGTGGCCAGTGGCAATTGTGGGTTGGGTAACTTCCATGATTCAACAAGCTGAGGCTTCTCAAAAAAGAATTAATGAATTTTTGAAAACAGAACCTGACATTAGCAACACCTCAACAACCAAAACACCCATTAAAGGGAGCATCACTTTTAGCAATGTGAGTTTCACCTATGATGATACAAATATTGAGGCATTAAAAAACGTTTCCTTTACCATACAACCTGGAGAAACAATTGTCATTTTAGGAAATACAGGGTCTGGAAAATCTACTATTTTAGAACTCATTGCGCGTTTATATGATACAAATGACAACACCCTTTTTATAGACAACACACCGATCAAAGAAGTGCATTTACAGAATTTGCGCAATAGCATTGGTTTTGTTCCTCAAGATGCTTTTTTATTCAGTGAAAGCATCAATGATAATATAAAATTTGGAAAACAAGACGCAACAGATCAACAGGTTATACAAGCAGCAACTCTAGCAGCTGTTCATAAAAATATTATGGGATTTGCCCAGGGGTATCAAACCATATTAGGAGAACGAGGCATCACATTAAGCGGAGGTCAAAAACAAAGAGTTTCGATTGCGCGTGCGCTTATTAAAGATCCTGCTATTTTACTGTTTGACGACTGCCTCTCTGCAGTAGACACAGAAACTGAAGAAGAAATTCTTAGCAATTTAGACCGTATTTCTCAAAATAAAACAACCATAATTGTAAGTCATAGAGTCTCTTCTGCCAAGAATGCTGACAAAATAATTATTTTAGACCAAGGGAGTATCATACAACAAGGTACTCATAATGAATTGGTAAACATACCTGGCTACTACAAAGAATTGTATTTAAAACAACGCACCGAAAAAGAAATCTAACTTTAAGTTGCGGCTTTTATTTTTTTTTATGATTTTTGAGTATACATAAATTCAGAAATAAAACTATTATGGGCGAGAAATACGCGATGGAGCAAGAAGAAATATTTAGCAAAGTAATGCGTGCTGGAAGACGTACTTATTTTTTTGATGTAAGAGCCACAAAAGCCGGTGATTATTATCTAACCATTACAGAGAGTAAAAAATTTACTAATGATGATGGATCTTTTCATTACAAAAAACACAAGATTTATTTGTACAAAGAAGATTTTCATGAGTTCAAAGACAACCTTGAACAAATGATAGATTACGTAATCAAAGAAAAAGGAGAAGAAGTAATTAGTGAGCGACACCGCCGCGACTACACAAAGCAAGAAGACAACCCATCACAGAGCACAATAGATACTGACTCAATTGAAGACCAACCAACAAAGACAAATTTTACAGATTTA
>CATEMS010000353.1 GCA_949507465.1 Flavobacteriaceae bacterium | reverse complement strand
TACCCTATGGGCAGTACATAGAAAAATACAATCATGCACATATCGTTTTAGACCAAGTATTTGCTTATGATCAAGGCTATAACGCTTTGGAGGCTATGGCCAAAGCAAAAGTAGTTTTTACAGGTGCAGAGGCATGTTTTATAGAGCATTACAAGCTAAAGGTTCCCGTTGCTGTAAATGCACTTCCAGATGTAGAGTATTTGGTCCTTGCCCTAGAAAACCTCATAAATAATCCAGAAAAAATTAGAGAAATTGGATTGGCTGCACAAGATTTTATAACCCAATATCATGACTATAAAAAAGTAGCACAACAATATGTAGATACGTGGCAGGTATCTAAATTGTAGAAGCAGCATTGCCTTGGAGTGTTTTTTGATTTTTAAAATAACGCCACACCAAGAAAACCACTACTGTAAAGTAGATGATATACCTTAAAAAATGTCCTATTACGACACCCTCTACCCCATAATCTGCCACCAGGTAATTAGCAAAACCGTAAAATAGCCCCAAAGACAAAAGCTCAGAAAAGATAAAGTTACGTACCATTTTTTTGGCCAAAAACTGGTGGGCTAAAACTAGAGAAGCCAGTCTAATAAAATCTCCCAATAGTTGCCATTTAAATAAAGGCAACATCTGATCTAAGCCAGGATACAGGAGTTGAATGATGATTGATTTACCAAAAAACACAATTAACATCCCAAGACCAAAAATGGGTAACAGTGTTTTATATATGCTATACACCTCATTTTTAAAAGCCTTTCCTGAGTAAATTCCGGCAAACTTTGGCAAGACATATAAAGAGAATAAAGACCCTGAGAAAACCATGTAATTTCTTGATATAAAGCTGATGTTTGTCCAGACTCCCGCATCTTTCTCAGACATTTTATCAGCAAGCATAGATCTAATGTCAATTTCTACAAAATGTAATAAAATAGTGGCTACAAAAGACATGAGTGTAAAAGCCAATAAGTTTTTTAGAAAAGGAGTTTGAAGCTTCAAGCTAGAAAACTGCACGTACTGATTCAGCAGTTTATAAAAGATAATCACAACCACTGCCACTTGTATTGCTGGGGCTAGTGCAATAGCAATTAAAACCCCGAAAAGATTATAGGTATACAAACACACCAACAACAGAGTGATACTAATGAGGTAGCTTATAAGCTCAATTTTAGCAAACTTTTTATATTCAGACAAACCATTCACTACGCCACTAAAAACACGTTGAACAGCAATGCTAGGTGCAACAACTGCCACAAAACGAATCACAAAACTATAATCTACGCTGTCGGTAAATAAATAGTCACTAATTGTGCTTGCAAAAATAAAAAGCACACTACTTGACAATAGGGTACCCACCACCATAAATACAAAAGTGGTAGAAAAAAGTTGTTGTAATTTTGGTTTATCGTCCTTATACTCAGACAAATATTTTACCACACCATTAAAAACCCCTAAAGAGGTAAGAGAGGTTAACAATTGAGTAAGGCTCCTTAATTGTCCTATTTTAAAAAGCCCTTCTGCGCCCACTAGATCAAAAAGTAAGCGTTGTACCACAGCAGAAACCAACAATCTAATGGATACCACCACAGCATTCAAAGAGGTCATCTTTAATAATAAATTACTCTTGATAAACTCTGGGATCTTCAATTAATAGGCGTTTACAGCGTTAATTACTTTTTCAATTTGAAGTTGTGTCATCACTGGGCTGATGGGTAAACTAATCACTTGTTGATGAAGTGCTTGTGAAACCTCAAAACGTAAATTCTTTAAATCTTGTAAGGCTTTTTGCTGATGGGGTGGTATCGGGTAATGAATTAAGGTAGCTATTGCCTTATCCTTAAGATAGTCTTGAAAATGTTCTCTGGAGGCAACCTGAACTACAAACAAATGAAATACGTGGTTTTTTGAACCATCATAGCATGGTAGTACAACTTTTGGATTGCAAATGCCTTCTAGGTAGGCATTTGCAATATCCCTTCTAGCTTGGTTGTCTTTGTCCAAAAAAGGCAGCTTTACAGATAGGAAACTGGCTTGTATTTCGTCTAGTCTAGAATTTACTCCAAGGAGTTCATTCACATATTTTGATGAGGATCCGTAATTACGTAATTTCTTGATGGCATTAGCCAAGTTGGTATCATTGGTAGTAACTGCCCCTGCATCACCAAGAGCTCCTAGGTTTTTGGTTGGATAAAAACTAAATCCTGCTGCATGCCCTAAATTTCCTGCACGTTTGCCGTTTGTATGGGTTGCACCATGAGCTTGAGCCGCATCTTCAATAATCAATAGGTCATTATCAACAGCTAGGCTATTTATTTGCTCCATAGGTGCAATTTGGCCATACAAATGTACGGGCATAATAACCCTTGTAGATGGCGAAATAGCTTGTTTTAATGCAGAAATATCAAAATTGAAAGTTTGGTTTTCTACCTCAACTAGTACAGGTTTTAAACCCGCTTGCCGTATGGCTATAATAGTAGCTATATATGTATTTGAAGCAACAATAACCTCATCCCCAAGTTGCAATTTACCCAAAACTTTATACCCCTCTAGAATTAAACGTAATGCATCCAAACCATTACCCACTCCTATGCAATACTGTGTTTCACAATAGTCTGCAAATCTACTTTCGAAGGCGCTCACTTGATTGCCTAAAATATAGTATCCACTGTCTAAAAAATCTTGAAACTCATTTTTAAATGATTCTTCAAACCGCCTGTTAATTGCCTGTATGTCTATAAAAGGTATCATAGTATTTGCAAATCTAAGGTTTTATAACAAGCTGTATCTATCAGATAGTTGTCTGCAACATACGTTCGAGCTCCGCAGCTTTCTTTCCAGAAAATAAGACCACTGTTTAAAACTGTACCGTTTTGCTCGCTCGAGATATTAAAATCAAAATAGCGTTTAGAATTGTCAAAATGATTGATGATATAATCATAGGCTAAATCTAAAGACCCAAAGGCATTTTTGTCACTATTGCCAGAAACATACTGCGGATGTATGGTAGTTTTGGTCAAAAATACGGTTGTTCCAGCAACAAGCACATTCTCTTTATACACATTTACTTGTTTGATATTGTCTGGAAACCTTGAGGCAAGTAGTTGTATTTCTTCCAAACTATGAACGGGAGCTATCCCGTGCTTTTTTTGAAGGTTTGGAATAAGTATTTCATTCCAAAACCCTTCAAAATTTGTATCTACCGCAACACAAAGCCCATTTCGCTTTGCTTTATTGATACCTTCACGCCTGTTTTTCTGAAATTTAATGTTACTGCTAGTATCTATTACCATCAATGCATCTCTTTTAATAAGAGTTGCATTTGCTTTAAATAAAAAGTAAGACAGCTCATCAGAGGGCATGGTATTGTAAAAAGTAGGTATGTTGCGCAGCTCTAAAGTAGCTATAGAATGTTGGTGTAAAAAAGAAAGTAGCTTTTTAAAAGCCTCAAAGGTATAGAGCAGTTTAGCGCTCTTGCCCAATACCAGGCTCCCATAGGTAAGCCCTTGGTGAGAATATAGTTTATCACCAACAATATTTGCAGGCAAAACAGCATACAACTGATCATCTTTATACACCATCAAAGAGAAATCTGTAAATCTGTGGCTGTGATATTCCATAAAATCACGAGCAAACAAAAAAGTAGCATTTTTGGCCTCAGCAATAAAAGCATCCCATTTATGGCGGTGCTGACTTGTGTATTTTTCTACGCGATAGTTAGGCATTAAAATAGCATTATTTGTGTGTTACTCTTTTGGTCAATATTATGGTGCAAGAGGCTCAAAAACGATAGCTCCATCGGTATCAATGTATTTGTAAACCCCTTGAGGAGCGTCCTTATTTAAAATAACATAGCTACTATCATCTTCAAGATGCTCAAGATATGATGTGTCTTGTGTTAGGTAAGATACCAAAATCCTGAAAAGGTTTACTGCACTTTTCAAATTTATATCATAGGACGGTATATCTCCTTGGGGCCAATGTATAGAAAGGTTGCTGCTGAATATAGAATAAATTAAATCTCTATCTTGAGTTTTGGTATAGGTTTGCAAAGTATACTCCATACCCACAAAACCACCATGATCTGCCATGATTACAATGAGTGCATCTGGGTCATTTTCCTTAATAATTGCTAGGGTTTGGACAAGGGTTTTATTTGCTTTATCAAGAGTTTCTTGCCATAGAGCTCGTTCTCCCTCTACACCCAATGATTGCTGCTGCCTTCCATGGACATGCCCTGGGTTAAAAATTTCAACAAAGAAAAACTTAGGTTGGTTTATCGCTTCTTTAGTATAGGTTTTAAGGGGGCTAAGTATATCGTAATATGTGCCTAATCCTGTTCCTATATAGCCTACATCACTAGGTTTAAAATTACAAACATCATACCCTATATCTGGTTTGTTAAGAAGTAAATAAGGCATCTCAGCTAAAAAATAGGTCTTATATCCGTTGTTTTTAAATAAGTTAAGTACCGTGTTATCTGAGATGATCATATCTCTGGCATTGGTGTTTTCTGTAATATCACTTCCCTTGCCATAATAATGATGCTTCATCATAAAAGTGGCACTATTTGATGTTAAGGTAGAAGCGTAGTTACTCCTAAAATTTGGATATGTTTTAAAATTACTGGAATCCAAATATTTTTTAAACGCGGTGTTATCTATCTTGTAATACCCTTTGTCTATCTCAGAGAAATTAACATAGCCATCTGGCTGAATAAAATATACATTTGGTTTTTTCAAAAAGGTGGCCTCCTTGATTGCATCTGGCTGCGAGGTCCAGGAACTATCATACAATAGTTGTTTGCTTAAAACAGGAATGAGAGAAATAAGCCCCATGATTGCAAGGAGCAATTGCAATACAATTATTTTCTTATACTGTTTCCACAACAAATAAGAAAGCAAGGCTGCTATAAGGACAATGCCAAATATCATCTTTTTTTGTACCCCTGCATACAAACAGATTTTCATTAAAAACAAAAAAGTAAAAACCCCTAAAAAGGGAATCACGTACCGCTGCCACTTTTTTAAAAACCCTACCTTTAAAAATAGCCAATTGACCATAAAAAAAAGTAGGACAGGAAGCCCTATAAAGCTTAGCACAAAAAATAGTAAATGCTGCCAAGTGTTAACTAACTGAAAATTTGTACTGAAATAAAATAAAATTGGATACAATCCTGCTGCAATAGCGGCAAGTAAAACAGAATCATTACCAGACTTTAAAAAAGAAGCAATAAAAGACTTAGTGTTCTTTGCAGACATTTATGCTTTGTTTTTTAATAAATATAAGATTCTTTTGGTTCCTGGGACAATTTCTTTTTTCTGGATATCAAAGTATTGCTTGTAGCCAGTTTCAAAAGCCTCTTGATTATAAAAATCAAAATGATTCATGAATTCTCGCTTTCTAACCAGTAGCGAGGTGACCCAAGAATCTTCTCTAGTAGGAAATTCTAAAATTAAATGTTTTGAAAAAGCAGCAAAAAACTGAGCTGATCTATCAAAGGGAACATTTCCACTTAGGGTTATATGATGAATAAGCGCAAGAGCCATGGTAACATCAGGGCTGTAGACTTGTAGCCTTTCTATAAGAGAGTTGCGTTCTAAGTTATTTAAACCAATACCAGGTGCAGGCTGCAACACATCACACACAAAAGCAAGCATGTTTGTCTCTTTGTTTTGTTGTATCTGCCGGTAATTATAGCCTACTGCATTGCTGTCAATATCTGTAACTATTACATGAGGTACTTTGGTTACTACAGTACGAGCAAAGGTTCCGTCATTACCTCCAATATCAATAAGTTTTTGAGGTTTTAAAGCAGTTACCCATTCTTCTATTAAGGTCTTTTTGCCTTGAAAGGCAGCATCATTATAATTTGTTTTGTCATAATAATTGCCCCACTCTGTTTCTTGTTTGATAGATAGCTTTTTAATAAAATCAAAAAGATTATCAATAATGTTATTTTGGGCTTTGAGAGAAAGTTTTGCAATTTTAGTCTCTGCTTTGTAATCTTCGCTGTGGGTGCGTTCCATTTTAGCCAACAAATGTATGTTGGTGTATAAGGTTGAACTCAACTTACTTTTACCTGGCAGTAAGGATGCTATTAATTTAACAGGGATACCATCTATGTGGGTTTGTAACATTTTAAAAATCTCTGTGCCGTGATAAGAGGCTAATACTAGAGGTCCAAAAAAATGAGTGATAAACTGTTTGTAGGCTCTCCAAGGTGTATCCTGCTCATAAAAATCAAAAGAGAGGGTGTCTATAAAAATAGGACTTCCTTTATAAAAGGTAACATTATAAGCAGAGGCATCTTTTAAAATAAACCCCTTTGAAAGCGCGTATTTATGGACCTTCAACGTATGAAGGGCAGCATGTTTGTACTGCTCAAAACTCCACTCATAAGGATTGGTAATAAACGCAATAGGCGCTGGAGTGATAACTATTTGGTGGTCAGAGACCGTGGTTTGTGTGTGAGGAATTAACAGTTTATTTTTAATTAAAGTCTTAAAAAAACCACTGTCTTTAAAAGCGTTGTATTGTTTGAAATAAATAGGGTTAATGGCGCGCCTTAAAACATCCCCGTCATAAAACATATGTCCAGAGGGATCT
>CATEMS010000352.1 GCA_949507465.1 Flavobacteriaceae bacterium | reverse complement strand
TCTATATCAATCCAACTATCTCTCTTTGTAGCCCCGGTTTTGTAGCTAATTTCATAAAAAGCTTGTTTCCTTTTAGTAAGATACATCGCCAAACTCTTGAGCATATTTCCTCGCTGCTGGAAGGTCATCTTGCGTAATGTATCTCCTTTATCACGGCCGTACTGCAATATAGAGGCAACATCTAATCCCCCTACAGTAGTGCTGGTAAAATGCTCGCCGGTTATAGAATCAAAAACAGGAGTTCCTTCTCCACTTCCCGTTTGCCATTGCCCTTGCACATAATGTTGTGTTTTTTGTCCCATGATGCTTGTCTTGTGATTGCTTTTATTAGTGCTACCAGTTGTATGATACTGTCTTGGTTTAAATCATAAATTCACATTCTCTATAATAGTTGCATAACCCTGTCCTACCCCTATACACATTGTAATAAGAGCATATTTCTTTTTTGTTTGTTGAAGCTCTAGGGCAGCAGAGTAAGCTATTCTAGTTCCGGTGACACCAAGTGGATGACCAATGGCAATAGAGCCGCCATTAGGGTTTATTCTTGGGTCATCGTCCTTTAAGCCCCATGCCCGAATACATGCCAAAGCTTGAGAAGCAAAAGCTTCATTAAGCTCTATAACATCCATATCCTCCATGGCAAGCCCTGCTTTTTCGAGAGCTTTGTTTGAGGCCTTCACAGGCCCAATGCCCATGATTCTTGGTTCAACTCCAACTACCGCAGAGCTAATAATTCTGGCCATTGGCTTTAAATTGTATTTTTTTACAGCATCCTCTGAAGCAATAAGTGTTGCTGCTGCTCCGTCGTTAAGACCAGAAGCATTTCCTGCCGTTACACTACCCCCCTCTTTTTTAAAGGCAGGTCTTAATGTTGCCAATATCTGTTTTGTAGAATTTGGCTTTATAAATTCGTCATCTTTGAATACAATTGGGTCTTTTTTTCTTTGTGGGATTTCAACTGGAACAATTTCTTTAGCCAGACGCCCACTTTTTTGAGCTGCGGAAGCCTTCATTTGGCTGTTATAGGCAAAGGCATCTTGATCTTCTCTTGAGATAGCGTACTTGGCTACCAAATTCTCTGCCGTGACGCCCATACCCTCCACACCATAGAGCAAGGCCATTTTTGGGTTTACAAAACGCCATCCAAAGGTGGAATCATACATTTTACTATCTCCTCCATAGGCACTTGAAGGTTTGGCCATTACATAAGGGCCTCTGGTCATATTCTCAACACCACCTGCAATAAACAAATCACCATCTCCGGCTTTAATTGCTCTATTTGCGTGTATAATGGCAGACAAACCACTGCTACATAATCTATTGACAGTTTCTCCAGGCACGCTAAAGGGAAGACCTGCCAATAATAAACTCATACGAGCCACATTGCGATTGTCTTCTCCAGCTTGATTGGCGCACCCCATGATCACATCATCAAAGGCATTTTGAGGAATCTGTGGATTGTTTGAAACTAAAGCTTTAATTACATGCGCTCCCAGATCATCGGTGCGAACCGAGCTTAGTGTTCCTTTGTAATTTCCAATTGGGGTTCTCACCCCATCAATTATATATGCTTGTTTCATAATTCTATTTTAAAAAGAACCAAGATCATAAACCCATCATTGGTTTGTGTTTTTAAATTTCCCAATTCTTATTTGTTCTGTAAACAACTCCTTTAAAAAGTGCAACAAGGGTATCCCCTTTTTTTACCTCAACTACATTAAATCCTAGGTTTTTTTTCTGTAAATCTATGGTCGCTTGGGCAGTGATATAATCACCTAAATGAAGCGCCTCAATGTGATTGATGCTTGTCTCTATAGATACGGCATACCTGCCATGTGTGTTTGCAGTAAAACCAAAAGCAGTATCTGCCAATGCATAACTGATACCTCCATGAGCCTTATCCATGCTATTTAGCATTTCTTTACGAATGGTCATACCTACTTTTACCCGGCCTATTTCACAGCTTAAAATCTCAATTCCTAACCAACTGCTGTAGGCATCTTGAGAAAGCATTTTATAGGGTATTTGAGTTCCGTCCATTAAAAAAATGTTTTATTCGTTGCATCCATACGTCTTAGTAATGGAGAACAACGATATCTAGGCTCATGATATTCGTTGTAAAGTCCATCAAGTTTTTTGACACACCATGGAATTCCTTTCTCGTCTGCCCAAGCCAATAGTCCTTTTGGATAATTAACGCCTGTTGTCATGGCAGCATCTATATCTTGGGCGCTTGCAATGTTTAAAAATAAAGCATCTGCTGCTTCATTGATTAACATCACTAAAATTCTATCAAAAATAGTGTGTAACAGTTTTTGATTTGTTTCTGGTAAGGGCTTTACAGCCCCTGGAGCATAATCATAAAATCCTTTGCCAGATTTCCTACCCAAAAAACCAGCTTCTGCAAAACGTTTTTGAGTAAATGAGGGCTTGTACCTTGAGTCATTGTAAAAGGCCTCAAATACAGTATGTGTTACGGTATAATTTACATCATTGCCTATAAAGTCCATAAGCTCAAAGGGGCCCATTTTAAAACCACCCACACTTTTTAGTGCATGATCTATGGTGGCAAAATCTGCAACACCTTCTTCATACATTCTAAGGGCTTCTCCATAAAATGGCCGGGCAACTCTATTTACAATAAAACCAGGGGTATCCTTTGCTACAGCAACTACTTTTTTCCAGTTTTCTAGAGTGATCTGTACGCTAGCAAGAACTTTTTGACTGGTTTGTATGGCAGGGATTACCTCCACTAATTTCATAAGGGGTGCAGGATTAAAAAAATGGATCCCTATACATCTGTTTGGCTTTTTTAGGGAAGATGCTATAGATGCTATGGACAAAGACGAGGTATTAGTTGCTATAATACATGCGTCACTTACATGGTTCTCTAATTCTTGAAAGAGCTTCTTTTTAACCTCCATATTTTCTACAATGGCCTCAATGGTTAGATCACTATTGGCCAATTCTTTTATGGTGTTTACATAGCGTATGTTATTTTGGATGGCATCTTTCTCTTGAGGGCTTATGCGTGCTTTATCTACCAGACGGTTTGTGATTTTTTCTAAATTAGCTTTGGCTGTGTCTAGTGCTCCTTGATGTACATCATAAAGTGTAACCATACAACCTGCAGTTGCTGCTACTTGAGCAATCCCAGAACCCATAGTTCCACCCCCTATAATACCTACATTTTTAATCATCTAATTTCCTTTAAAGTTTGGTTTCCTTTTTTCTACAAAAGCGGTAACACCTTCTTTATAATCATTACTATTTGCGGCTTGTATTTGCAGTGTACTCTCCAAGGTTAATTGCTGGTCTAAGGTATTATTAAATGATGCATTTAACAACTGTTTTGTGAGTCCTAAAGCTTTTGTTGGCATTTGAGCCATCTCTTGTGCTAGGTCTAAAGCCTGTTGCTGAAAAGTTTCAGGTTCAAAGACCTTATAAACCATACCCAGCTCGAGTGCTTGTTGGGCCGTAACTTTATCTCCAAGGAGCATTAGTGCAGAGGCTCTTTGAAAGCCAATTAATCTTGGCAAATAAAAACTTCCACCACTATCTGGCACCAAACCTATTTTACTAAAGGCTTGTATAAAACTTGCTTTCTCACTTGCTACCACAATATCGCAAGCCAGTGCTATGTTTGCACCCGCACCAGCAGCTACCCCATTCACTGCAGCAATAATTGGTTTGTTGATGGCTCTAATTCTCTCAATGATAGGATTGTAGTGTTCTTCTAATATTTTTTTAAATCCTGGGTGTAATTCTGGAGTGGTTACTTCTTTTAAATCTTGTCCAGCACAAAAAGCCTTGCCAGAGCCAGTAATTACAATAGCACGTATTTCTGGATTTTCTCCGAATGCATCTAACTGTTTTTGTAAAAGCAGGGCCATCTCCCGATTAAAACTATTGAAAACCTCTGGACGATTTAATGTTAGGGTTGCTACACCGTTATTAATATTGGTTATAATACTTTTCATGACTTTCTACAGATAAGGATCTTCTCCATGAATCCCACCGGGGGAACTAATTTATCATTTCAAACATTTAAAATAATCAAAAGGCTCCAAACATGCTTGGCATTTAAACAATGCTTTACAAGCAGTAGAACCAAACTGACTCACTAAATGTGTATTTGTACTTTTACATTGAGGGCATATTACTTTTTTTTCACCCTCTAGCAACACTTGTTTATCTGCACTTTCAGATAGCGGTCTGGCAATACCATAGGCCTCCATTTTTTGTAATCCAGATTCACTAATCCAGTCTGTACTCCAGGCTGGGGCTAAAACAAGCTCCACGGTCACTTTTTTACCCAATGGCGCAAAAGCTATTTTTAAATCATCACCAATAACATCCATTGCTGGGCATCCAGAATAGGTAGGTGTGAGTTTAACATACACCATGTGATCTATCTCTATGGCCTCTCGTATCACCCCCAAATCCAGAACAGTTAATACTGGTATCTCTGGATCACTTACTTGTTCCAAAATTGGAAGAAGGTGTGGGTCTATATTAGTGTGAGGTAATGTCATTTTTTACCATTGCATATTGGGATAGGTGCGTTGCATATACTGTAAGTCTGCCAACAAATATCCCATGTGTTCACTGTGAACTCCATTTTTACCACCTCTAGAAAAATAATCGATTTGAGGAATTTTAAGCGTTGCCTGTGTTAATAGTGTTGTAACCTCCTTATAATAAGATTCTTTCAATTTTGAAACATCTACTCCAATACCCTCTTGGACCATTGCCGTATCTGCTTCTGTCATGTCAAAAAGCTCATCCGTATAGGGCCATAAATCATCAATAGCTTCTTGCATTTTAGTGGTACTCTCTTGTGTTCCATCACCCAAACGTTTGATCCAGTCTCCAGAAAATCGTTTGTGGTAGCTCACTTCTTTGATTCCTTTTTTTGCAATGGCAGCTAAGGTTTGATCTTTGCTAAATTGTAATTCATTTAAAAGCAATAAGTGAAACACATCAAAAAGGTATTGGCGCCCCATAACATATCCAAAATGGGTGTTAGGCTGTTCTACCAGCAATACATTTTTATAGCCTCTCTCAAGACGTAAAAATGCAATATCATCTTCCGTTTTATTTTCTCCTGAAATTTTAGCAGCATATTGGTAAAAACTTCTTGTTTGACCAATAAGATCTAGAGAAATATTTGTGCCTGCAATATCTGTTTCTAAACTAGGACCATGACCGCACAGCTCACCTAGACGCTGTCCAAGAATAAGACTATTATCTGCAATACCTAAAATGTAATTGTATAAATGTTGGTTTTCCATTTTACATGTGTTTTATCTCATCAGGCAACTTATAAAAGGTTGGATGACGATATACTTTATCCTTCGCTGGCTCAAAGAGTTCCCCATTATTATCTGGATTACTTGCGGTTATATCAGAACTTTTAACCACCCAAATACTCACCCCTTCATTGCGTCTTGTATAAACATCTCTAGCATTCTCAAGTGCCATATCTGCATCTGCAGCATGAAGGCTTCCAAAATGACGATGTTCTAATCCGTTTTTACTTCTAACGAAGATTTCCCATAAAGGCCAATTATTATCCATATCTATTGTATTTGATACTAGATTGCTATTTTAATTTTTTGTTCGTCTTTTTTTGCAGCATGAGCCATGGCAGCGTCTCTTACCCAAGCCCCGTTGTCCCAGGCAGCTACTCTTGCTCGTATACGCTCTTTATTACAGGGCCCGTGGCCTTTGACTACTTGCCAAAATTCATCCCAGTCTATGGCTCCAAAATCATAGCTTCCTGTTTGCTTGTTCAACTTTAAGTCTGGATCTGGAATGGTTAAGCCAAGTAGATCTGCTTGTGGTACTGTTTGATCAATAAATTGTTGTCGCAAATCATCGTTAGACTTGCGTTTTAGCTTCCATTTCATGGACTGTTCTGTATGAACACTCTCGGCATCTGTTGGACCCAACATCATTAAACTAGGCCACCACCATCTATTGAGTGCATCTTGAGCCATGTCTTTTTGTTCCTTGGACCCATTACAAAGTTTGAGCATGATCTCAAAACCTTGCCTTTGATGAAAGCTCTCTTCTTTACACACCCGAACCATAGCTCTAGCGTAAGGGCCAAAAGAGGTATTACACAACGGAACTTGATTTATAATGGCCGCTCCGTCTACTAGCCACCCAATGGCTCCCATGTCTGCCCATGTGAGGGTAGGGTAATTAAATATTGAAGAATATTTTGCCTTACCACTATGCAACTGCTGGTATAATTCTTCACGTGAGACTCCAAGGGTCTCACAGGCAGAATACAAATAAAGGCCATGTCCTGCCTCATCTTGAACTTTTGCCAGCAGTGCTGCCTTTCTTCTTAGAGAAGGTGCTCTGCTAATCCAATTCCCTTCTGGTAGCATTCCTACAATTTCTGAGTGGGCATGCTGAGATATTTGACGAATGTGTGTCTTCCTGTATTTCTCTGGCATCCAATCTTTGGCCTCAATTTTCTCATCACGTGCAATACGGGCTTCAAAAATTTCTTCTAGGTTTTTTATTTGTTCGTTGCTCATAATTTTAAGATTTATACATCAAAATCAACTTTAACTTTATCTGAGGTTGGCACTGCTTGACAGCTTAAAACAAGATTTTGTGAAACTTCTTTGTCATTGAGTGCATAATTTATTTTCATCTC
>CATEMS010000351.1 GCA_949507465.1 Flavobacteriaceae bacterium | reverse complement strand
TTTCATTACTCCAATACCGTGCGTTTTTAAACGCTGGCTCATAGCCTGTTTTTGCCTTGTTCCAATCAACGCTACCGCCACAATGATCAAAATGAAGGTGTGTCATAAACACATCTGTAATATCATCTTTGTGAAACCCGGCCTGTTTTAAAGACCTATCCAAGCAGTGGTCTCCCCAGGGGTGGTAGTATCCAAAAAACTTTTCTGTTTGTTTGTTCCCCATTCCTGTATCAATTAAGGTGAGTTTGTTGCCCTGTTCAACTAACAGGCAGCGCGCCGCTATATCTATCATGTTATTGGCGTCTGGGGGTTTGTTTTGCTCCACAAGGTTTTTGGAACAACACCAAACATGGCGCCGCCATCTAACTTAAAATTACCAGCTTCTATTGGGTAGAGTTTCATGAGAATGCAAAATACAAAAACAAAGGGGTTTGCCGAACAGCCTAGGATGTTTTATTGATACAAAACCCCCTATTTGAACCAAAAATATACCTAACCACAAGACCAATTGTTTTGTTTGATCAAACACTCCTTGTTTTGGTTGCTATTAATGAGTGATATTTACTATTTTAGCTTAAAGAATTAATTTACAAACCAGCACCTATTTTTATGGAAGCATTGCCCAAAAAAGGCATAAAAGGATTGGCAGAAAACTGGAAGAACGATTTAATAGCAGCAGTAAGTGTTGCATTAATTGCCCTGCCACTTTCTTTAGGGATCGCCTTAGCGGCTGGCGCACCTGCAATGTCAGGTATTTTTTCTGCCATTATAGGTGGTGTTGTTACAACCCTATACCGAGGGGGTCACATTTCTGTTAATGGACCCGCAAAAGGAGTAATCGGGGTTATCCTTTTAGGAATTACCCTTATGGATGACGGGTCTGGCCAAGCATTCAATTACGTTTTGGCGGCAGTGGTAATATCTGGAGCGCTTCAAACACTTTTAGGGGTCCTTAAATTAGGGCGCCTGGCAGATATTTTTCATAGCACGGTAATCCACGGCATATTAGCAGCAATTGGGATCATCATTTTTGCCAAACAAATCCATGTGGCCATGGGGACAGTTTCTCAGAGTCCTAGTATCATCCAAAACCTGATAGATGCGGTGGTGCTTTTACCACAAGCAAACCCATTTGTGTTGGTTATCGCCCTGTCAGGGTTGTTTTTATTGATCATCCACTCCAAGACAAGTTATCGCTTTTTCCATCTTTTACCAGCTCCTATGTGGGTTATTGCGCTCTCGATTCCGTTTGTTTACGCTTTTAATTTCTTTGATCAGCAAACGCTCTCCTTTTTTGGAAAATCTTTTGAGGTAGGGCCTGAGCTTCTATTGAATATCCCAGACACGATAACAGATTCGATAATGCACCCAAATTTTGGTAAGATACACACCATAGAATTTTGGATTACTGTATTTTCAATGCTGATCATTACCAGTATAGAATCTTTGGCCATTGCCAAAGCTGTAGACAAGATTGATCCCTACAAACGAAAAACAGATCTAAACAAAGATTTAACGGGTATCGGAATAAGCACAATGGTTGCAGGACTGATAGGCGGATTGCCCATTATTGCTGTGATTATAAGAAGCACCGTGAATATACATAACGGAGCTAAAACCAAATGGTCTAACATGTATCAAGGCCTTTTACTGCTTGTTTTTATTGTAATACTAAGCCCGGTAATGAGACAGGTGCCCTTGTGCGCCTTTGCAATACTTTTAGTATACACAGGATTTAAGCTAGCCTCGCCTGCGGTGTTCAAACAAGCCTACAAACAGGGAGCAGAACAACTGGTCTTTTTTGTTGCCACGATGATCTTAACCCTTTATACGAATCTATTGATTGGACTTCTTGGAGGCTTGTTATTGGCCCTAACAACCCACATGTTGCTGGCAAGGGTTTCGATTGCTCAGTTTTTTAAAATGGTTTACAGGTCTCGCACAAAACTAATCCAAAGACAAGACGGAGGCTATGACTTAAAGATAAGAGGGATTGCAAACTTTTTAGGCATTTTAAAAGCCGATAAGCTTGTGGCCCAAATTCCATCTGGGGCAAATGTTGACATTGATTTATCAGAAACTAGGCTGGTTGGCATCACCTACATGGATTTTTTGGTAGAGTTTTTAAAAACCCAACGAGCCTCAGGAGGGAAAGCATTTATTACAGGTTTAGACGCTCATGTATCGTCAACCACTTATAATAGAGCCCTTAAGATTAGTTTGGCGGGTTCTGTAGTTAAGTTGTCTCAAAGACAAAAGCGATTACGAAACTTAGCCACAGAAAAAGACTATCAATTTACCCCCCAAGTGGATTGGAACACAACCGATTTAAAGAAATTTCATTTTTTTGAAATCAGGCCCATTGAGCACAAATACAATTCTGTGAAAGGAGTGTTTGACCCCTACAAGGCTTCTTGGGAGGTTGCCGATATAACATTTAATGAGGGTCAAGCATTTACCGCAGAGACATTTAACATGACCATGATGGTGTTAAATTTAAATAAAAAAATACCCGTTTTTGCCATGGAAAAAGAAGGTGTTTTAGGAAACATATTTGACAAAGTGGTAGCCTTTACAGGGTATAAAGACATTAACTTTGAAATGTATCCTGAGTTTTCTAAAAAATTCCTTCTTATGGGAAACAATGAATCTGAGATCCGGTCCTTTTTTACAGATGAGGTCATAAATTTTTTAGAAAACCATCAAATATATCATATAGAGAGTAACGGAGAGGCCTTATTTATTTTTAATAAAATCAAACTTGCAAGAACCGATGAAACAATCGAGTTTATAACGTATGCTGAAGAGTTAGCCTCTTTGTTAAAAAGCTAATAATTCTCCAACACAAGGGGTATACTTGAGCGGATTCACCCGTTTAGTGTTTGAAAAATAAATTTTAACATTTCACGGGTTCTTTCTACTTTGCAACTAAATAATATACTTATGTTAGAACTTGCTGGTGTCATCATTTTAGGGATTTTTGCGCAATGGATTGCCTGGAAAGTAAAAATCCCCGCTATTCTGCCACTGATTTTAATTGGTCTTGCAGTAGGGCCTTTGTCTACGTTTTATTCTGATGATGGTACGCAATGGATTCAGCCTATTTGGAACACACAAAAAGGGTTTTTTCCAGGAGAGAGCCTGTTTTATTTTGTTTCCCTGGCCATTGGGATTATTCTATTTGAGGGAGGACTCACCCTTAAGATGAGCGAAATCAAAAAAGTGGGCGGGGTTATTGGTAAACTTATAAGTCTTGGCTCTGTTGTCACTTTTTTTGGTTCCGGCGTGTCAGCTCATTATGTACTTGGTCTTGACTGGCAAGTTTCATTTTTGTTTGCGGGACTTATCATTGTTACTGGCCCAACAGTAATTACTCCCATTTTAAGAAATATTCCTTTGCGAAAAGATGTTTCTGCGGTATTAAAGTGGGAAGGTATTTTAATTGATCCTATTGGGGCGCTTGTTGCTGTTTTGGTTTTTGGATTTATAAGTGTAAACATCCCAGTACAGGACCTTGAGGGGGCGGTTTCGCAAATTCACGATGCTGGAGGTAGCTACACCAAGCATGCGCTTTTAGAGTTTGGAAAAATTATTGTAATCGGGTTTGCGTTTGGTCTGGCAGGCGGCTTTGCCATGTATCACACCGTTAAACGCAAGGTGATTCCTCACTACCTATTAAACGTAGCCTCTTTGTCTATGGTGCTTTTGATTTTTGTGCTTAGCGATTTATTTGCGCATGAATCTGGCCTTTTAGCCGTTGTTGTTATGGGGAT
>CATEMS010000350.1 GCA_949507465.1 Flavobacteriaceae bacterium | reverse complement strand
TGAGCACTGTTACGCGATTAATAAAGTTTCCGAAGATAGCCACAAGCTCGTTATTGTTTCTGGCTTGAAAATCTGCCCAGGTAAAGTCATTGTCTTTTGTCTCTGGCGCGTTGGATGTCAATACATAACGCAGCACATCTTGCTGATTTGGGAAGTCTGTAAGGTATTCATGGAGCCATACAGCCCAATTCTTTGAGGTTGAAATTTTATGCCCCTCAAGATTTAAAAACTCATTGGCAGGAACATTGTCAGGTAAGATGTAACTTCCTTCTGCTTTGAGCATGCTAGGAAAAATAATACAATGAAAAACAATGTTATCTTTTCCTATAAAATGTAGTAGTTTGGTGTCTTTATCCTTCCAGTAAGGTTCCCAATCTTTATCCTGTTGTTCTGCCCATTGCTTGGTTGCTGAAATATAACCAATGGGCGCATCAAACCATACATAGAGTACTTTACCCTCTGCATCTGGAGCAGGAACGGGGATTCCCCAATCTAGATCACGCGTGACTGCTCTGGGGCGAAGGCCATCGTCTATCCAAGATTTACACTGTCCGTATACGTTTGTTTTCCAATCTTTTTTGTGTGTATTTAAAATCCAATCTTTTAAAAATGACTCGTATTGATCTAAAGGTAAAAACCAGTGTTTGGTTTCTTTTAGTGTTGGGACAGCTCCTGTAATTGC
The DNA here is from genome assembly GCA_949507465.1 of Flavobacteriaceae bacterium. Classification (GTDB taxonomy): domain Bacteria; phylum Bacteroidota; class Bacteroidia; order Flavobacteriales; family Flavobacteriaceae; genus CATEMS01. Next base: position 2,284 of record CATEMS010000350.1, on the reverse strand, counting down.
ACTTTTTGGTGATATGAGATCTGTTGCGTTGTGGGAAGTGCCGCAGCTTTCACATTGGTCTCCATAACTCTCTTCATTGCCACACTTAGGGCAGGTACCAACCACAAATCTATCTGCAAGAAATTGATTTGCATCTGCATCATACAACTGCTGTGTTACTTGTTCTATAAATTCACCTTTATCATGTAGTTTTTTAAAAAACGCACTAGCAGTGTTATGGTGTATTTTTGAGCTGGTGCGAGAATAGTTGTCAAAAGAAATTCCGAAATCTTCAAAGGATTGTTTGATGATATCATGGTATTTGTCAACCACTTGTTGTGGCGTAATCCCTTCTTTTTTTGCCTTTAAGGTAATAGGTACGCCATGTTCGTCACTACCACAAACAAATACCACATCTTTTGATTGCATGCGCTGAAAACGAGCGTAAATGTCTGCAGGAATATATACCCCGGCTAAATGCCCAATATGCACTGGACCGTTAGTGTATGGTAAGGCAGCGGTAATGGTATATCTTTTTGGATCTTGACTCATGTTTTTTGGCAAAGGTTATGATACAAAAATAACATTTTAATAAGCAGATGCCACGATATTTAAAAATTGATATTACTTGATTAAAATACTCTTACTGTAATACTGGCCTTGGGTATGTATTCTGTAGATATACTGTCCATTGGCAAGTCTTGTGTTAGCTCTAGCTTTAACATCAATACGGTGTTTGCCTGGATGTAAAATTTCATTGCCAAGGCTAACAACCTCTTGGCCTATGATGTTAAATAGTTTAACCTCTACATGGGCTGTATTTTGAAGGTGTAATTCAATAAAGGTGCGGTTATCTCTATAGGTAGCTACATGAGAAAAGTAACTTACATTTGAGAACTCTGGAGTATATAACCCTTGGCAATTTAATCCAAGATCCAGAGATTGGTAATTATCATTCAATAAAATAGTAGTTACAATACTGGGTTCTAGGCAAAACCAGTCTGTCAATACACTTGCGTACAAGTCTCTAAAATCTGTGGAGGGAACCAGGTTATTATTGTTGTCCCAGGCAGCAGCATTTATATCTGGATGGCTACCCACAAAACCATTTCCATTGAGCCCGCCTCCAAAAAGAAATGTTGGTGAAGCTGCTCCATGATCCGTACCATTTGATCCATTTTCATAGGGGCGCCTTCCAAACTCAGAGATTGTCATGCCTAGCACCTTATCCTCATATCCAGCGGTAGCTAGGTCTTCATAAAAGTGTTTGATGCTGTTGGCCAGATCTTCATGAAGTGTTCTATGCCGCCCCACTTGATCTGCATGGGTATCAAAACCATCTAATGAAACCATATACACCTTTGTGCCCAGACCTCCTTTTATCATTCTGGCTATAATTGCCAACTGATTAGACAAAGGATTTTGCAGATATGGAGCTTGATTGCTAGAGGCTGTATATGCGTCATTAATAACCTGGGCATAGGTAAAAGTTGTGTTTGTTTGCCCTCTCATAAACAACAACTGATCTCCATAGACGCACTCTGGTAGGTTTTCTAGATCATGCAACTCTCCTGTTTGCGCAATGGTGGATAATTGCTCTGGATTTGCAACAGCGAAGGCATAATTAGAATTTGTGCCTTCAAAAATTAGATTTCCAATACTTCCAATTTGTATGGCAGGAGGCACCTGGGGAGGATTGATTAAATAATCTGGATATAGATCTTCAAAGTAACGACCCCACCACCCCGTTGGCTCAACGTTGATAGCATCTGTAGAGGCCCAAATATCACTAGATCTAAAGTGAGATAGGTTTTGATCTGGATACCCAACCCCATGAACTACTTTCATGTTTCCCTCTCCCCAGACAGATTCTAGCGCATTCATGTAACTAGGAATAGCAAAATCTGGACTCAAAGAAAGCAACTCATTTTCTTGATGACGGATGGTTGGCCGCAAATTTGCATAGGTATCATAATCATAAAGTGGCACGATGGTATTAAGTCCATCATTTCCACCTTTGAGTCTAATGATGACCAAAATATTATCATTTTCTGATTGAGAGAGCGCCACAGATAGTGGGGATGATGCACTGGCACTAACATTTGTTCCTCCTAGCATTATACTTCCGGCTCCTGCTAGACCCAGGGCTTGTATAAAAGATCGGCGGTTCCAAGTGGCATGTTCTTGGTCATGAGCATTTTTAATGTCTTTGTTTTTTTTGCCAGATGGACTGTCTTTAAAAAGCATAGAGATATTATTTAAGTTGAAATTCGGGCAATTTTGTCAAGTGGTTAAGCAATAAATA
>CATEMS010000349.1 GCA_949507465.1 Flavobacteriaceae bacterium | reverse complement strand
CACGCAGGGACGTTGATCTCCGCAGTACTCCTACTTTTCCGTCAAAAATGGAGAATGGCCATCAACCGCTCTGCAGAGGCGATGACAATCTTCTCTGTAATTCAGGCAGGGTTGTTTCCAATTATACACATGGGACGTCCTTGGCTTGCCTACTGGGTACTACCAATTCCAAATCAATTTGGCTCTTTGTGGGTCAACTTTAATTCTCCACTATTGTGGGATGTATTTGCAATTTCTACCTACCTTTCTGTATCACTTGTTTTCTGGTGGACAGGATTGTTGCCAGATTTTGCAATGATTCGTGATAGAGCAATAACTCCTTTCACAAAAAAGATGTACAGTATTTTGTCTTTTGGTTGGAGTGGACGTGCAAAAGATTGGCAACGCTTTGAAGAGGTTTCTTTGGTATTGGCAGGGTTGGCTACACCACTTGTACTTTCTGTACACACGATAGTATCTTTTGATTTTGCTACTTCAGTCATACCAGGATGGCATACCACTATTTTCCCTCCTTATTTTGTAGCTGGAGCAATTTTCTCAGGCTTTGCAATGGTGAATACACTTTTGATTATAATGAGAAAAGTATCAAAATTAGAGAACTACATAACCATCCAACATATTGAGCTGATGAATATCGTGATCATGCTAACAGGTTCTATTGTTGGTGTGGCATACATCACAGAGCTTTTTATTGCATGGTATTCTGGAGTAGAGTACGAACAGTATGCTTTCTTAAACAGAGCAACGGGTCCTTACTGGTGGGCATATTGGGCTATGATGACTTGTAATGTATTCTCTCCGCAGTTCATGTGGTTTAAAAAATTACGTACAAGTATCATGTTCTCTTTCTTTATCTCTATTGTGGTAAACATAGGAATGTGGTTTGAGCGTTTTGTAATTATTGTTACCTCATTACATCGAGATTACTTACCATCTTCTTGGACTATGTTCTCACCAACCTTTGTTGACATAGGTATTTTTATAGGAACCATTGGATTTTTCTTTGTATTGTTTTTACTATATGCTAGAACTTTCCCTGTGATTGCTCAGGCAGAGGTAAAGTCTATCTTAAAGAGTTCTGGTTCAAAATTCAAATCCTTACGCGCCACTCACGGAGATGATGTAAAGCACTATGAGGTTGCTGCTCCCGTAAAAACAAAAAAAGGCAGTTACGATCAGGGTAAACTAAACATCCTTTTGGGCACTCTTGGAAGTTTTGATGCTGCCACTCAAACTCCCGATGATCTGAAAAAAATTACAGGTGTTGGTCCAGTGTTAGAGAAGAAACTAAACGCTATGGGATTATTTACCTTTCAGCAGATAGCTAAAATGACCAATACAGAGTACGATTTATTTGACGAAATATTAGGCGAGTTACCCGGAAGAGCAAAACGCGATGACTGGGCAGCACAAGCCTCTAATCTAAAAAACAACTAGTATGGCTTCCAAAGTGATACATGCAATTTATAACGATGATGATATTCTGATGCACGCGGTGAAACAAACACGTGCTGCACATTATCATATAGACGAAGTCTACACCCCTTTTCCCGTCCATGGTCTGGACAAAGTAATGGGTCTTGAACCTACACGTATTGCCATCACGGCTTTTATGTATGGTGTTGTAGGGTTTTGTGTAGCTATTGCAATGATGAATTTCATTATGATTGAAGATTGGCCTCAGGATATTGGTGGTAAACCAAGTTTTAGTTATATCGAAAACATGCCTGCCTTTGTACCCATTATGTTTGAGTTGACTGTGTTTTTTGCTGCCCATTTAATGGTAATTACTTTTTATATGAGAAGTAAATTATGGCCATTCAAAAAGGCAGAAAATCCTGATGTAAGAACAACAGACGATCATTTTTTAATGGCTGTTGATGCTTCACATCATGATATAGATAAAATGTCAAAGTTCTTGCAAGACACAGGAGCTATTGAAATTAGTATAGTAGAATCTGATGACGATCATTAATATGAAAAAAATACTCCATATAAGTGTTGCTTTAATAGCATTGATAGCATTGACTTCTTGTGCAGGTGATACAAAGCCTAGCATCCAGTATATGCCAAATATGTATGAGCCAGTAGGATATGAAACGTATGGTGAATACGAGGTTTTTCCAAATCAGCAAGAAGCCCTGTTACCAGTTTCAGGTACAGTACCAAGAGGGTATGCTCCTTATGAGTATCCAAACACTACAAAAGGATCAGACGCTGCCAAAAAAGACTTGAAAAACCCTTTAAAGGTCACTCAAAAAAACTTGGATGCAGGGAAAGAATTATATACCATATACTGTGCTGTTTGTCATGGAGACAAAGGAGATGGAAATGGTATTTTGATGCAGCGTGAAAAAATATTAGGAATTCCTAGTTATGCTGCACCTGGAAGATTGATTACCCAAGGTGGAGTCTATCATGTACAGATGTATGGATTAAATTCTATGGGATCTTATGCATCTCAAACAAATGAGTTAGAGCGTTGGCAAATTACCCAGCACGTTATGAACTTAAAAGCAACATTAGAAGGAACTGCGCTTTTAGTACCAGAGGCTGAACAGGAGTCTGTTGGGGTAAAAACTCACAACGAACAAACACACTAACAAAAAGAACAATAGAATAGCTTAGATATGAATTATACGCTACCTAATAAACTTAAATTATTTGCTGTCATATTGATGGTACTCGGTGCTGTTGGTATTGGTGCAGGATTTTTGTCTGCTCCAGGATCTACTACAGAGGTAAAAGAAATGATGGCGGCACATGGGGATGATCACAGTACACCTTCTCAAGAGAGTCATCAAGATCATGCAAACACGGCTCACCAAACTACCGCTGCAGCGCATGAACAACATTTAGAACATACCTTACATCAATTACAAAACAGACCCTGGTCTGCTTTGTATGTTGCCTGCTTCTTTTTCTTTATGATCGCACTTGGAGCCTTGGCTTTTTATGCCGTAAATTTTGCTGCACAGGCTGGTTGGTCTCCAGTTCTTTTCAGAGTAATGGAAGCCATCACCGCCTATCTAGTGCCCGGAGGAATCATTATGTTTGTTTTATTAGCATTGTCAGGATTTCATATCAATCACATATTTGTGTGGGCAGATCCAGAGGTTGTTGCTCATGATGCTTTAATTAAAGGTAAATCTGGATGGCTTAACGGCACATGGATGCTTATAAGAGCAGCCATATTTTTAGGAGGTTGGATGACCTACCGTCATTTTGCCGTAAAGTTTTCTCGTGCAGGAGACCTCGCAAAAGCAAATGATTATAGTAACTTTAAAAAGACCTTTAGAATTTCAGCTGGATTTTTAGTGTTCTTTTTATACACTGAGTCTATGATGTCTTGGGATTGGATTATGAGTTTTGATCCACACTGGTTTTCAACTTTATTTGGTTGGTACGTTCTTGCAGGGATGATGGTTTGTGCCATCACAACAATCGCTTTGATTACCATATTCTTAAAATCTCAAGGATACCTTGAGATAGTCAACGACAGTCACATCCACGATTTGGCCAAGTTTATGTTTGGCTTTAGTATTTTCTGGACCTACCTATGGTTTTCTCAGTTTATGTTAATTTGGTATGCAAACATACCAGAGGAGGTCACCTACTTTATGACACGTATAGAAGACTTTAATTTGCCGTTTTTTGGCATGTTGGCGATGAACTTTATATTCCCACTATTACTGTTAATGAACAGTGATTACAAGCGTGTGAATTGGTTTGTAGTCTTGACAGGAATTGTAATACTAGTGGGGCATTACATAGATATATTTGTGATGGTCATGCCTGGAACAGTTGGAGAGAGTTGGTTTATAGGGATTCCTGAGATAGGATCTGTATTATTCTTCCTAGGTCTTTTTATTTTTGTTGTCTTTACTGCATTAACAAAAGCGCCACTGTTGTTGAAGAACAACCCATTTATGAAAGAAAGTAAAAATTATCATTATTAATTATTTAGAAGACAAATAACGATGACCGCATTTTTAATTGTACTAGTAATCATTCTCTTCGGAATCACTGTGCTGCAGATGGCAAAGATTTTTGGAATGTCAAAAACACCGGAACAGCTGGGTGAATCTTCTGAGATTGCTTCAGATAAGGACAACAACGTTAACGGATGGTTGATGCTAATGTTTGTGTTTGTTACCTATGCTATTTTGATCGTTTCATTCTGGAAATGGGGAGAGGTTTTATTACCAAAAGCCGCTTCAGAACATGGACAAGGAATTGATGATTTATGGTTAATCACAATGGTAATTATTTTCTTTGTTGGGTTTATCACACTTTGGTTGCTAAGCTATTACGCTTTTAAATACAGAGGAAATAAAAACAAGCGTGCTTTATATTTTGCAGACAACGATAAGTTAGAATTTATCTGGACGGTAATTCCTGTAATTGTTCTAGCAGGTTTGATAATCTATGGTTTATTTACCTGGACAGACATTATGAATGTCAGTGAAGAAGATGACCCCATGATTGTTGAGTTGTATGCCTACCAGTTTGATTGGAGAGCAAGATACAGCGGCCAGGATAACACCCTTGGAGAGGCAAATGTACGGTTAATTGAAGGGGCTAACCAATTGGGTGTAGACACCTCAGATCCTAACGCGCAAGATGATATAGTTGTCAATGAACTTCACCTGCCTCTGGGTAGAAAAATTTTATTTAAAATGCGATCTCAGGACGTATTACACTCTGCATACATGCCACATTTTAGAGCGCAAATGAATTGTGTTCCTGGTATGATCACTCAATTTGCATTTACTCCTTCGATTACTACAGAACAGATGCGATTGGATGAAGAGGTTATGGGAAAAGTAAGTAGAATCAACGCAATACGCAGAGAAAACTCTAAAGAGTTGATTACCAAAGGCGAAGAGGCATTAGAGCCTTATGAGTTTGATTACCTATTGCTTTGCAATAAGATTTGTGGAGCCAATCACTACAATATGCAGATGAAAATTATAGTAGAAACTCAAGAACAATACGATGCTTGGATTGCACAACAAGCAACCATAGCAACATCCTTAAATACTAAATAAACGAGCTAAGATATGTCAGCACACGCAGAAGCACACGTCGAAGATGATCACGGTCATCACCACAAGGAGACCTTCATTACTAAATATATATTTAGTACAGACCATAAAATGATTT
>CATEMS010000348.1 GCA_949507465.1 Flavobacteriaceae bacterium | reverse complement strand
TAAATAAGTTGAGTCTGTGTATTTTGAAGTGCATTTTGCCTTAAAATTGCCAGAATGGGTGCTGTTTTCGATGAAAAACTAATTACATGATTAGATGATAGCGAGAGTGTTTTTGAAATTACCCATTCTAAAATACATGAAAGGGGATGCCCAAGTCTAATGTAATCATAGGCAGTTGGAAGTCTCTCAAGTGCTTTGTGTGAATAATTATTTTTAGCGTACAGGGTTTCTAGTGACTCTATAAATTCGGTTTTAGCCAATGCCTCATTATACTTATCAAGTCTATGGGTAGTGGTAGTAAGCCATCCATCTGGCATGTTTTTGAGCACATGCTTGATATAGTGTTGCATTTTGTTTTTGTCCATACCGCTTATCTATTTATTGACCATAAATTTACGGTAATAAGATGTATATTCTTTGTGTTATATATTTTTTTGTTTCATTTTTTGATTTGAATAGATTTAGCGGATTCACAGTTATTGACTAGTCTTGTTAACTCGATAAAACCAATATTTAAAAAGCCTTATTGTATGTGTAGATACAACAAGGCTTTTATTTTATATAAGTAAAAAGTAGTCTATTCTAATTTCTCACCGTGCTGGCTCAAATCAAGCCCTCTTTCTTCCTGATCTGCTCTTACTCTCATGGTTAAGAGTTTATCAACAAACATATACAATAGGTAACTCCCGAAAAAGCAAAATACAGACACAATTAACAATCCTAGTAGATGATATAAAAATGTTTGTGTCTGGCCATAGACAAGACCAACCTCTTTGGCAAATACCGCTGTAAGTAACATACCTACAATACCTCCAACACCGTGGCTTGGAAAAACATCAAGGGTATCATCAACATTGCTTTTGTTTTTTATGTGGATGGCATAGTTTGAAATTATTGCGGCTATAAACCCTATAAACATCGATTGCCCAATATTTACAAAACCAGCTGCAGGTGTTATTGCCACAAGGCCTACAACAGCCCCAATACAGGCGCCTACTGCAGACATCTTCCTACCAAGCATCCTCTCATAAAATATCCAAGTAAGCATAGCAGTAGCAGAGGCAATATTTGTATTTGCAAATGCGATTACTGCATCTGCATTTGCTCCAAGAGCAGACCCTGCATTAAAACCAAACCACCCAAACCATAGAAGTCCTGTACCTAAAATTACATATGGAACATTAGCCGGATTATGTAGTATTTCTTTTCTTTTACCTAAAAATATAGCACCCGCAAGAGCTGCAAAACCTGCAGACATATGTACCACAGTTCCTCCAGCAAAATCTAAAATCCCCCAATTTCTAAACAACCCATCAGGATGCCAAGTCATGTGAGCCAGAGGGCTGTAGATTAATAAACTAAATAATACCATATATAGTATATAGCTTCTAAAACGAACTCGCCCTGCAAAACTTCCAGTGATTAAAGCTGGAGTGATGATCGCAAATTTTAATTGAAACAATGCAAAAAGTAAAAATGGAATGGTTGAAGAAAAATCTGAGTTGGGTTCTACCCCCACATTGTTAAATGCAAAATAGGTGAGTGGGTTACCAATAATGCCACCAATACTTTCGCCAAATGCCAAACTGAACCCCACAAATACCCATAAAATACTTACCACACCAAGGGCAATAAAGCTTTGCAGCATTGTTGATATGATATTTTTTTTGGAAACCATACCGCCATAAAAAAATGAAAGTCCAGGGGTCATCAGTAACACAAAAGCACTAGCTACAATCATCCATGCGGTATCTCCAGAATCAATTACAGAGCTTAACTCTTGGTAATTGCTTGCACTATATGCACATATAATTACGACTACCACTAAAACAAAAAAGTTGATTTTTTTTCCCATACCTATTAAATTTTATCCTGTTATATTGTACCCTCCGTCTACGTGACGTATTTCTCCTGTAATTGATAACTCTGGTCTAAATAAATGGACAATCTCATGGGCAAGATCCATGGGTTTTGCATTACCAAGTGGGCTCATTTTATTTGCGGTCTCAATGTCTTTATTGGTTAAAGTTGCATTTCCAGCTTTACTTCCCATATACGTTGAAAATCTAATTACATTAACCCGTATGTCATGAGATCTACCAAGCTCATCTGCAAGCTCAACGGTTATTCTCTCTAGTGCAGCCTTTGCAATACTTATGTTTCTGTAAGGATGAAACGTTACTTTTGCAGCTGCAATGTAGCTTAAAGAACAAATAGAGGCTCCCTTTTGCAATACATTATACTTGAGGAGGTAGTGGGATAACCTTATTAGTGAATATGCAGAAACATTCATAGTATCACAAAACTCATCTTTAGTAACATCTAGAAGTGGCTTTACCTCTTTTTTACGGATGGTCTTATCCATGGCTATGGCATGTAAAAACCCGTTGAGTTTAATGCCTTTATCTGAGAGATTTTTTGCAAATGAATCTATGTTTTCATCTAGTGAAGCGTCAAGGATTTCAATATGTGTATCACCAAGTTCTTGGGAAACAGCAAGTTTAAAATCTTCATAGTTTTTATTGAGAAACCCTTTTGCTTTCTCTGATAAATTTTTGTGATGTTCACTCACACCAAGTCCAGTACAAACAACCTTACCGCCTTGTTTGATAATTTGTTTTGCCACAAACATGGCCAGTGAATGTTTGTCTGCGATGCCAGTAATTAGAAATGTAGTATTTGCAAGCATTTTTTTATATTTAAGAGATGTGAATTAAAATATTACCATTTGTATAGAGCAGTTCCCCATGTCCAACCAGCACCTACGGCTGCAAATAATAATAAATCTCCGGTTTCAAATGTGTTATTCTTTAGGGTTTCATCTAAAATTATAGGAATGGTTCCTCCAGAGGTATTTGCATATTTATCCATATTTGTTTGTACTTTTTCAAAAGGTAAACCAACCCTTCGAGCAACCTCTTGAAGTATTTTTATACTTGGTTGGTGGGGTAGTAGGTATTTAATTTGAGCGATATCACAATTATTTTTTTCTAAAAGCTGATCTATACATTTGGGCACTACATCGATGGCAGTTTTATACACCTGGGGTCCATTCATTCTAAAAGTGTGCTCATTGTTTTTTAGCGTTTGTTCGCTAGAGGGTTTTTCTGAACCTCCGCCAGGAATAGTGAAATGATCTTTACCTGTCCCATCTGTGTGTAATAAAAAGTCTACAAACCCCTTGTCTTCTTTTGTATCAGAGAGTAATAAAGCACCAGCTCCATCTCCAAAAAAGACAGCATCCCTGCGTCCCCAATCTGTAATGGTAGAAAAGGTATCTGCACCTATCACAAGGACATTTTTATACATTCCCGATTTTATGTATTGTACTGCTGTAGCTGTAGCAAATAATGCTCCAGAGCAAACTGCTGAAATATCAAAAGCAACAGCATTTGTAGCATTTAATTTTTCTTGAACAAAGCATGCACAAGAAGGGGCCAATCTATCTGGAGTTGCTGTGGCTATTATAATAAGATCAATGTCTTCTACTTCTAGGCCAGCATCTTGGATTGCAAT
>CATEMS010000347.1 GCA_949507465.1 Flavobacteriaceae bacterium | reverse complement strand
TATCTCCAACCTCATTTGCCCATGAATGGTTGGTATATTTAGTCTATTAATATGGCTGTGTAATACGGTGACATCACTGTATCCAATAAGCCATTTTGGGTGCTGAATAAACCTTGTAAAATCCAATACATCTACCATCCGGATGGTACCATACCCTCCTCTAGCACACCAAATGGCTTTTATATGGGGGCTGTCTAGCAGGTCCTGAAAATCTTGTGCCCGCAAGGCATCATCTCCGGCATATTGGTTTTTTTCTGCATCAATGGTGATCCCTAATTGGACCTCTAGGCCCATTTTTTTTGCAAATAAAATAGCCGGAACAAGCTCTTTGCTTGACACTTTTCTAGCCGTAGAGACAATAGCTATAGTGTCGCCTTTTTTAAGATTTTCAGGGTGCTTCTGATTGGTAATATTCAAGATAATCTGTTGTATATTAAACTTTTAAAGTATATTTATGTCTTAGGCTAAATCCTAGTATAAAAGTACAAAGTATTTGGTCACATCGGAGCATTAACAAACTATTTTATGGAAGTCACCACCAACCCTCCTTGTAACACCGCGCTACTTGATCCCTACACGCCATCGAGTGAGAACCCGTGGACATCACAAAAAATAAAGCACCTCTACAGGCGCCTGGCCTTTGGTGTTAATCTAGATGGTATAGACGCCACATTGGCACTTAGCCCAGCAGCTGTTATAGATTCTATTGTGGATGCGGCAGTTGATTTAGACCCAACACCTGCTCCCTTGTGGGGTTATTTCGGAATCAGTGATTTTAGTGATTTTGATTCAGAAAACCCAGAAAATGTCAGTCAATGGTATATACAAACCGCCAATGACACTATTACAGAAGGACTACGAGCAAAATTAACCATGTTTTGGATGAATCACTTTGTTACAGAATTAGAAGGTTACGGTTCTTATGCACCCTACATGTTTCAGTATTATAACTTAATGCAAACACATGCCTTAGGAAATTTTAAAGAATTTGTGAGGGCGGTTGGGATAAATTCTGCAATGCTTATTTACCTCAATGGTTTTGAGAATACAAGTAACAACCCAAATGAAAATTATGCCAGAGAACTTTTTGAATTATTTACCCTAGGAGAAAATAACAATTATACCCAACAAGACATATTACAAGCTGCTAGAGCATTAACAGGTTACAACCACTGGGATGAACCTGGAGCAGAAATCTATTTTGATCAAAGTACCTGGGATGCAAATCCAAAAACAGTCTTTGGATCTGAAGAATTTTATACCTATGATGAGCTTATTGATACTCTTTTTGATCTAAGAGAGACAGAAATTGCACAGTTTATCTGTGCCAAGCTCTATCAATACTTTGTGAGTCAACAATACGATGCCCTCACACAACAAGATATTATAAATCCTCTAGCACAAACGCTCATAGATGCAAACTTTGAAATGGCTCCCATGCTTACACAGCTTTTTAAAAGCCAACATTTCTTTGACCAGCAGGCCTTAGGAATTGTTATTAAAAGTCCTTATGACATAGTATTTAACTATATCAACGAAGGTAATTTCTTTTACAACGATGAGGTTTTAAATGGCTTGGTGTATTACACCGGTATAATTGGACAAGAAATATATAGCCCACCTGATGTCTCTGGTTGGCAAAGAGATCAAAGTTGGATAAATACCGCCACCCTATCTGGCAGATGGCAAATCATAGAACTTTTTAACAACTATCTATTTGATTTAGGATTACAATCACAGTTTGTTGATTTGGCTAGAGAACTATCTAGTGATAGTAATGATCCCTTTGTGATTACAAAAGCAGTGGTGGATTTCTTTAACTCAAAAGAACTCTTCACGGAGTCAGATTACCAAGTAGCAACCAGTGTTTTAAAATGGGAGGTGCCTCAAAATTATTATGATGATGGGATTTGGAATCTTGATTATGAGTACGCCCCATACCAGGTATATTTATTGCTTAACCACTTGACAAAATTACCCGAATTTCAACTTAAATAATATCTCTATGCTTTTTAAAGACAGT
>CATEMS010000346.1 GCA_949507465.1 Flavobacteriaceae bacterium | reverse complement strand
GTACCAGATGTATAAATAATTGTTGCCAAATCTTTTGGCTTAATAGATTTTTTTAACTCCTCTACTTTAGCTTGAGATGTTTCATCTTTTCCCAGCTTTAAAAAAGATTCCCAACCAATATCTGATTGCTGATCTATTCTATACACTTCTTTTAGCTGAGTTTTATCTTGAACTTTTTTAACTTTTTCATAGATATCATCACCAGCAATAAAACAATACTTAGAATCTGAATGATTTAATACATATTGATAATCCTTTTCTGATAATGTGGCATATAAAGGAACATTTTGTGCACCAATCTGTAAAATACCGATATCCAAAAAATGCCATTTAGGTTGATTTACTGGAACTATGATAGCAACTTTATCATTAGGTTTTAATCCTAATTTTAATAAAGACCTGCTTACATTATTAGAAATAGTAATAAAATCTTGACTTGAGTAACTTTTCCAGTTGTTTTTGTCTTTATAGACTAAAGATTTTTCTTGTGGATAATTATTTTTTTGGTAATCTATACAATCAAAAACACGTGTTATTTTATTTGTCATGGTGGTGTTATAAGACGGCAAGATAAAAAAAATAGGTTTCATTTCTGAAACCTATGTTTATTGATGATAAATTCGTCCCCCGAAAAATATTATCATTCAATACTTAGTAACTACAAAATAACAAAAATGTAGTCATATTACAGTACGTATAAATACTTGTTTTTTATTTTTTTGAATCAATCCATTTTCTAGCATTTTCAAAAGCTTCCAACCATGGAGAAACCTCATCTTTTCTTCCTTCTGGGTAATGAGCCCAGTTCCATTGAAAAGTAGATCTTTCTATGTGTGGCATTGTTGCTAAATGCCTTCCAGTTTTATCGCATATCATTGCTGTGTTAAAATCTGAGCCATTTGGATTATGAGGGTATTCTTGATAACCATACTTAGCTACTATGTTGTATTTATCTTCCTTATACGGTAATTTAAATTTACCTTCTCCATGAGATATCCAAACACCTAGTGTTGCTCCTGACATACTAGATAACATGACAGAGTTGTTTTCTTGAATTTTTACAGATGTAAATGCACTTTCATGTTTCTTAGAATCATTATAAGTCATTTTTCCATGAATGTCATGATCTGGGTTTATTAAATCCAGCTCCATCCATAATTGGCATCCATTACAAATTCCCACACTTAAAGTATCTTTCCTTTCGAAAAAAGATTTGAGTGCTTGATTAGCTTTTTCATTGTATAAGAAAGCTCCTGCCCAACCTTTAGCAGATCCTAAAACATCAGAATTAGAAAACCCACCAACGGCTCCAATAAACTGAATGTCTTCTAATGTCTCTCTACCAGAAATTAAATCCGTCATATGAACATCTTTTACATCAAAACCGGCTAAATACATGGCATTGGCCATTTCTCGTTCAGAATTACTCCCTTTCTCTCTAATAATAGCGGCTTTAGGTTTGGTAGTGGTTTTGTCTATTTTTGGTAAAATTCCTGTAAAATTTTCAGGAAATTTATAGTGTAAAGGTTGTTTTTTAAAGTTATTAAATCGATGCTTAGCCAATCCATTAGCTGTTTGTTTTTGATCTAATAAAAAAGAGGTTGTGTACCAAGTGTCTCTTTGTTCTGGAACATTTAAAGAAAAAGTATCTTCATGATTTTTAATTGTTAATACTTCTTTTTTCACAGCAGTACCAATCGTGAAAAATTCGATATGATGATCTATTAATGTTTTTTCTATTTGAGAATCAGCTTGAAAAATAATTCCAGCATTTTCTGAAAATAATAGTTTTATGGAATCTTTTTCAGATAAAGAGGTAAGGTCTATGTTTGCACCAATATTGTTATCTGCAAAACACATTTCAAGTAAAGTTGTAATTAAACCTCCTGAGGCAATATCATGTCCTGAGTAGATTTTATCTTCTTTTATTAGATTTTGAATAATGTTAAACGTATTTTTTACAAAAGCTGAATTTTTAACATCAGGAGCTTCATTACCAATCGTATTTAAAACTTGATTAAATGAACTTCCTCCTAACTTGTATGAATCTTGTGATATGTTTATATAATAAATAGAGCTGTTATTATGTTTCAAAACAGGTTCAACAACTTTACTTATTTGATCACAATTACCTGCAGCTGATATAATTACTGTTCCTGGAGAGATTACTTCTTCATTAGAATATCTTTGTTTCATAGATAAAGAATCTTTACCCGTGGGAACATTAATCCCTAAGTCTATTGAAAAATCAGAAATTGCTTTTACTGCCTCAAATAATCTAGCGTCTTCACCTTCATTTTTACATGGCCACATCCAATTTGCGGAAAGAGAAATACTTTTTAAATTATCTTTTAATGGAGCCCATATCATATTTGTTAGTGCTTCAGTAATAGAATTTCTACTCCCAGCAGCAGGATTTATTAATCCAGAAATAGGTGAGTGGCCAATAGCAGTAGCTACTCCTTCTTTTCCATTATAATCTAAAGCCATTACACCTACATTATTTAAAGGAACTTGCAAAGCACCAACACATTGTTGTTTGGCAACTTTTCCGCCAACGCATCTATCTACTTTATTGGTAAGCCAATCTTTACAACCAACAGCTTCTAGTTGAAGAACTTGTTCTAGGTAGATTTGTAAATTTTTTGTTTTATATCTAGAATTCTTG
>CATEMS010000345.1 GCA_949507465.1 Flavobacteriaceae bacterium | reverse complement strand
TCATCAAAATCCTCAAAGCATGAAGTAAAAAGTAGCAAACTTGAAAATATAAAGATGTAAAACTTTTTCATGGTTCTTGTATATGTGTTAAGAACAAGCAAAATACTCACATTATTGCATAAGATAAAATCTTCTAGGCTATTTATACACAATAACTAAAACAGTTTTATTTTTTTCTAAAAAAGTGAGCTAGATTATTGTAATCTAGAAAATAGGTAATCCTTAGGGATATTGTATTTTGAATAGATTGTTTAAATAGGTTGTTTAAACTTTCTGTATATCCTAAAGTAGCTTGGTTGTCACTGTTAAAAATCTGGTTTCTATACAACAAACTTGCCTCACTACCAGGGGCAAAACGCCATCTAAAGCTTAGGTCTAAATTCCAGATATTAAAGTTGGTGTTTGGATTGTTATCCTCTGTTATTTGATAATCAACAACATCTTTACTGCCATCATCGTTAAGCTTGAAAAAAATACCATCACTGTAATCGACACTCGTCCAATAATTTCTAAAACGTAAGTCAATGGCCCTGTAAGGATCAAAGTTGTAGCTGGCTGTGACCGAATTTTCTAGGGCTTGAATGTCACGCTGTCCAAAAAAAACATCTGTGTCTGTATTGTCTATATAACCAAACTGATTATTTCTCTGGGTAAAATCGGTGTTTACAAGGACAAGAAATTTATCAGAGAATCGATACCTAGGAGAAAATTCTAAAAAAAGCTGTCTTTGTGGCTGATCAAAATCTTTACGTTGGCCAATACCTACATCTACAGCAAAGGCTTTCCTATAATCTGTAGATAAAAATATTTTGGAGCCTAAACTTTTAGAAAAAGTTACGAATTTACCCTCAACACGTGGTTCGAAATAATTGTCACTGCTTGATCTATAATCCATAAATCCACCAAAGGCAACTCTGGAAGTTAATACAAAAAAACTTTCAAGTCTAAATGAATTGCCTGTAACCACATTTGGATCATAAAGACGTCTGTGTCTTGCAGATAACTCGAACTTATATTTGTTGAATATTTTGGTGGGCTCAAAATTTTCATAAGAAATTTCTGCCTCAAAGTTATTGAAGTTATTTCTTCTGTTTAGCCCTAAATCATTTATATCATAGGTTGTGTTAGCTAGTTTGTGCTCTATTCGGTATCGAAACCTCCCTTTTATTCTAGAAAGCTCTATTTCAGATAAAAAACCTGTAGTAATTCTGTTTTGATCGCTCACATTACTTGCCACATTCCTGCCAAAAATGTTAAAGGTATTTTGTTTGTTTGAAACATCATATACCACAGCCGTTGTATTTGCATCTCTAAATTGCCCATCACGTGAAACGTTTGTGTTTATTAGTGCAATAGAAGAGTTGTCATTAAATTGTTGGTCTAGCACAATAATGTTGTAGTTGGAAAGAGGCTCCACAACTACCTTATCTACTGCTCCTGTTTGCTGGTTTACAATCTTAGCATATGTTTTTTCAGTGAGGGCATTAAAAAAACCAATCCCTAAATTATCTTTTGTTCTTCCTGAGATTTTTACAGCGTTTAATAAAGTAACACTTTCTGGATATTGTTCCACAACTTGATCTGGCTCAAGATCTGTAATTTCCTTACTAGGGGCACCCCCAACTCTTCTTGAGAAAAAAAGGTTTCCTTTGTTGAAAAGCTCTGTTCCTTCTGTGAAAAATTGCCTTTGTTCTTCAAAAGTTTGTTCAAAAGGTCCCAAATTAAGAGTAATCTCATCAAAGGCAGCTTGGCCAAAGTCTGGTATCAAGGTAGCATCTAAGGTAAAGCTATCGCTTAATCCATATTTTAAATCCACACCAGCACTAAAATTTGTTGTAGATTCTCCCTCTAAAGTTGAAACTGCTGCTTGGGTAAAGGGGAAAAAAGTAAGACGTATAGGAGGGTTTATTTTTTCAACACCTAGTATTGCAGCATTGTATTGGGTAGTTCTTCCTTTGGTATTATCAATAGCTGCAAAACTGTGAGTTTGATTGCTATTTATAATACGTCTGTAAAAATTAATACTCCAATTCTGAACCTCAATCTCGGGAAACCTAAGGGCATTATAAGGAATTTTGAACTCTGCATACCACCCTTTAGAATCTTTAGATATTTTGCACTGAAATACAACATTGTACCCTAAATCTTCATCGTTGATAGATATTTTAGAATCAAAGATAGTTCCGGCGCTAGTGACTCCAAAACGAGTTTCATTAATGCCGTCATTATAAGTATTTAATGCAACTGCAATAAAATCAGCCTGGGCACTCAAATCATCTCGCTGAGAAAATTGACTAGCAATAGATTCTGGATTTGGATCATCCATATAGGCAGCAATGTATACAGCAGAGTCATCATAGGCTAATTGCACCTTGGTTTGGTATGCCACATCAATAGCTCCTTGAGTGCCAGGCTCAAGCATGTTAAAATCTCCAAAATAGGGTAGAGTACTCCAAATTGGATCATCTAATTGACCATCAATG
>CATEMS010000344.1 GCA_949507465.1 Flavobacteriaceae bacterium | reverse complement strand
GTTGCCTTTTCAATTTGCATTGCCCTGTGTGGCAAGTAGGCGGCAGGCCACCCCTTACGCTGTATTGATCAGGCTGACATGGCAGGAACTGATGTGGTGATACAAAATGCTTCATACTATTTGGTTAAGATGGTTAATTTATAATTGTCTTGCGCTCTTGGTTCAATAAGTAGCCTAGCTGTTTTGGGGAGTTTGTTGTTTAAAAAGAAATCCGCTAGCTGCTTGGCTTTTTTATGGTCTTCACGAATGATAAGCGGTTTAATATTATCATTGTCTACAAGAAGCTCAATGTACTTTGGAGATTTAAACATAATAATCTCTCGAATTTGATTTTCTATTTGGCTGAGGTATGCAATTTCTTTTTTCACCCTTTGAAACTCAACAGACACTATTTGTTCAATAAAAGGCATAAGAGGAATACACATATAAGCCTTATCGTTTATCATCTCCAAAAACTTTTCTGTAATGGCTTTATTACCATCTCGTATATGATACTCTCCTGTTTTAGGAAAGTAATAAAACGACATCGGCTTTTTATCAATTAAAATGCTGTCTATAACAGCATCGGAAAATGGGTTTATCTCCATTCCAAGGGTATCAAGAAGATTAGAATCTTTTAAAATAGATTCAAATCCCACTAACGATGAATCAATAACTTTTTGTTTTTTTAAAAAAGCAATATACTTTTCAAGCTTAGATTTAAAATACCCTTTTTCACGAGGCTCATCCCAAACCATTTTAGCAAGCTCAGCTAGTTTTGTGGTATTAATACCAAATGCACTAAGCTCATGAACTAAACATAGCCATAAAGCTTGAGGCACATTCATTTTTGCTTTTTTACCAGCATCAAAAAAAGGAAGGACTTCTTTGGTTTTCCAGTAAGTCACCATGCGAGGGCTAATACCAAAATATTTAGGCAGTGTAAAGCGCTGTCCTAATAAGTCTTTTTTAAAATCTAAATCGCTGTCCATATATAAACTTTACACAAATGTAAAGAAAATATATACAAAACGAAAAATATGTATAATATTTTGTATATTTGAATTGAAAAATGCCTTGAAACAGGCATTAAAAATAAAGGCCTTGAGGTCTACCTGAGGGATCTCTAAGGGAGCTTTTAGAGGTATACCTGCTAAAATCAATCTAAAATTTTAAGTTATGGAAAAAGAAAAATACAGAAATATGACCATCAGCCTTAAAGTAGCGGCTGAAGAAAAGATTATGCTCAAGCGTTTGGCTGAAAAGTATAAAGTGTCTTTATCAGAATTTATGTACAATTTGGTGATGTGTTTTAAAAACCAATACGATTACATAGGTATGCTTTCACCTAAAGAAGAAAAATTAGCTGAAAATTTACGCCTTGAAAAAAAGAAAAATGCTAAATTAGAAGTCCAAATCGAAAATGCTGATGTAAGGGTAGAGATGGAAATGAACCACCGCATTCAAGTCCAAAATGAAAATCACGAACTTACCTACCAACTAAAAGAACAAAAAGCAATTAATGCCGAACAAGCTGAGGAGCTAAAAAGGCAAATAGAAATAAACCAGGCATTGGAAAAAGAAAACAAAAAATTAAGAAAACTGTCTTTAGACAATAAACTTAAACTATTTGGAACAGGTATTTTTGGTGTGCTAACTGGTTTTGCGCTTAAGAGATAATTTTATATTTGAAAAAACCAATTTAACAATGCGTTACTTTTTTTTAGCTTTTTTACTACTGAGTCTATCAAGCTATAGTCAAACCATTTCCAAACAAGTCATCGGCCCAGGCGGACAGACTTTTGAGAATGGGAACAACAAACTTAGTTACACAGTTGGAGAAGTCGCTATTGGCGCTATGACTGATGAAGATGGCACCTATCAATTAGGCAATGGGTATTACCCTTCATTAAACCTATCCACGCTAAATACAGAAACGCCAGAGTTACAATTACAAGTAAAGGTATTTCCAAATCCTACTAAAGAGGTGATTTACATCACCCATCCTACAGAACAATTCTTTGAAGTAAGAATAACAGACATCAGTGGAAAACAAATCCTACAAACAGCACATCAAAAACATCAGCATATAAACGTTCAAACACTAACCACAGGCACTTACTTTATAACAGTAACGACAAAAGAATCAAAACAAACCAATACGTATAAAATTATCAAGCAATGAAAAAGTTTTACGCTATATTATGCTTAACCATAGCATCGCTAACACAGCTTCAAGCGCAAGCCCCGCAGGGTTTTAATTACCAAGCCACGGTTAGAAACAGCTCGGGTGATTTAATCGTAAATACCAATGTGTATTTTAAGTTTAATGTGATGCAAGGTTCGCAGACCAGCCTTCCTGTGTTTACAGAAATACACTATGTCCCCACAGATGATTTAGGACAGGTTAACTTAGTTATAGGACATGTTAATAACAAATTATCTCCTTTTTTAATGATCTATAAGTTATAAACCAATTTAATTTTACCTAGATTTGTTTGAACAAAATAAATTATGAGTTTATACAAGAAACTACTCTTACTCTCTACTTTACTTGTCTTTGGCTTTAGTTTTTCGCAGACACTTACAGTTGCTGACGGCAGTAGCATAACTATAAATGCCAACAGTTCAGTAACAATAGACGGTCTTGAGTTTGCACCAAGTTCTACTTACACTATTGCCGGTCCAAATGCATTTGATCGTACATCAACGCCTATTGTCGTAGGGGGTAATAGCAGTATCAATAGAGTGTATAC
>CATEMS010000343.1 GCA_949507465.1 Flavobacteriaceae bacterium | reverse complement strand
TTGATAATGTTGGAGGAGAAATTTTAAATGCAGCTCTAACTAAACTGAGAATGCATGCTAGAATAGTTATTTGTGGAGCCATTTCTCAATATAATAATAAAATAGCAGTTAAAGGACCTAGTAATTATTTAAGCCTTCTTGTTAATAGAGCAACTATGCAAGGAATGGTAGTGATGGATTATGCAAAAGATTATAAAAAAGCTGCTCAAGAAATGGGGATGTGGATAGCTCAAGGAAAATTAAAATCTAAAGAGGATGTTTATAATGGTATAGAAAACTTTCAGGAAACTTTTGCACGTTTATTTAATGGTGATAAAAAAGGAAAGTTAGTTTTAAAAGTTATAGAAGATTAGGTTTTGGAACACTTTTTTCAATGCCCGCATTGTTGGGAGGAAATCTCAATGCTTTTAGATAGTAGCATACATAAACAAACTTATATAGAAGATTGTGAAGTATGTTGTAACCCAATAGAAGTTACATCAGAATTTCATGAACATGAACTTATTGCTTTTGAGAGTCAATCTTTAGAGCAATAAGTTTATTATATGAGTGGGTTTTTCCAAGAAAATTTTTCAAATAATTGAATCCAATCTTCAGAAAAGGACGATTTTAGTATTAATTTCTCTTCTGTAAATGGGTGTGTAAATTCTAATGACCCTGCATGTAAAAAAAGGTTTTTCCAACCAAATTGCTCTCCATACATGATGTCGTGGTTTTTATCACCATATTTAGCATCGTTAATTAACGGAGTAGAAACTTTATTCATGTGAATGCGCAATTGATGCATTCTACCAGTTTTAGGTTGCAGTTCAACCAAACTATATCGAGAAGTATCATAGGGCTTTACTGGTATATCTAGTGTAATTTTATCTAAGAGTTTAATATGAGTTTCTGCTTCTTTATACACATTGGCATCTCTTCCTTTTACTGGAGAATCTATAATTTTAAATTCTTGAGAAAAACCTCGAACAACTCCGAAATATATTTTCTGAATCTGGTTATTTGTAAATAAAGACTGAAAAGAAGCAACATATGATCTTTTTGAAGCTAATAAAATAATTCCAGATGTTTTTCTATCTAATCTGTGGATAGGGTAGTACTTGATACCTAATTGATCCTCAAGTAATTGCAGTAATGATTTTTCATCTATTTTATTTCTTGAATGATGCGCATGATGAACCAATACGTTGTTGGGTTTGGTGACCAATAAACAGTAACTATCTTGATAAATAATTTCCAGAGACATTAATAAATAGGTTTTTTAACAAACAATAGCAGTAGTAAAGAACCTAAACCGCAAGCTGCAAAACCAATAAATAATGGTAGGGCAGTGGTTTCAACAAAACTACCAATAAACGTAGCTATAGGGACCGCCATAATGGTAGATATAAAACCGTTAATAGCTGCTCCAATTCCTGCAATATGCCCTAAAGGTTGCATTGCTAATGATCTAACATTACCAAAGAGAAATCCAACAGAAAAAAACTGCAACGCCAGAAAAAGTATTAATATGCTAATACTTGGGTTGGTTTCACCGTAAAAGATACTAATGTACAATAGTGAAGTCAGAGAAAATACTATTGAAAAAATAGTTACTAATTTTTTCATTCCAAACCTAACAACCAACGTTCCATTTGTAAAAGTAGCCACACCAACAGAAAAAGCTAAGGCACCAAATATATAGGGAAATTGGTCTACTAAACCATACTGAACTTCAAAAATATGCTGAGAAGTACTAAGGAAAACCATAAAAGATCCGGTAGCTAATCCAGAGATTAATGTAAAAATAACGGCCGATCTATATTTTATAAATTCTTTAGAGCCATTGATAAAAATAGCCATAGAAAACTTTTTCTTGTAGGCCGGAGGTAATGTTTCTGGTTGTCTTTTCCAAAACCAACACAACACAACAATACCAAATAATAACTGACTGTAAAAGATTGATTCCCAACCATAATTATCTAACAAAAATTTACCTAATGTAGGAGCAATAATAGGCACTAAAATAAAAATAGTGACTACAAAAGACATTATTTTAGCCATGTAATCTCCCTCAAAACGATCTCTAATCATAGCAATACTGATAGATCTAGAAGCAGAGAGACCAATTCCTTGAAGAATACGTCCAATTACCATAATTTCTATGTTGGGTGCGGCAATACATAAAAAACTAGCCAACATAAATACTGCAAATCCAATGTAAACAACAGGTTTTCTTCCAAAACTATCTGAAATAGGACCAAAGATTAGTTGTCCTAATCCT
>CATEMS010000342.1 GCA_949507465.1 Flavobacteriaceae bacterium | reverse complement strand
TAATGCAGGGTAAACTTTTATATTTTTACCTATAATTAAATATTTCAGAAACATTTTCATGCAACCAGTTCACATAATTTTACTTATTGGCGGTTATTTCTCTCTACTGCTGGTCATTTCATATATTACAAACAAAGGTGGGAGTAATGCTGATTTTTTTAAAGCCGGAAAACAATCGCCTTGGTATTTGGTCGCTTTTGGAATGATTGGTGCTTCTTTAAGTGGGGTTACTTTTATTTCTGTACCTGGTGCTGTTCAGGCAAATAGTTTTGGTTATTTTCAAGTAGTTTTGGGCTATACCCTAGGATATGCCACCATAGGGCTTGTGCTATTACCCTTGTATTACAGGCTTAATTTAACCTCAATATACACCTACCTTGACACTAGGTTTGGAAACGCATCCTACAAAACAGGAGCCTCTTTCTTTTTGCTTTCTAGAATTACAGGAGCTAGTTTTAGATTGTATTTGGTGGCTATTGTATTACAAGATCTTGTATTTACTGCTATGGGAGTTCCATTTTGGCTTACGGTGACCATCACAATTTTGCTCATCTGGCTCTACACTTTTAAAAGCGGAATTAAAACAATTGTTTGGACAGATACCCTTCAAACGCTTTTCATGCTTATTGCAGTTGGGGTTGCGATATACTATATCGCAGATGGATTAGGTATTGGTGATCAGGGTGTGATTAATTATATAGCACAAAGTGATCTTTCACGCATTTTTTTCTTTGAAGACTACAAAAGTGGTAATTACTTTTTCAAACAATTTATTAGTGGAATTTTTATTGCCATTGTAATGACGGGATTGGATCAAGACATGATGCAAAAAAACTTGACCTGCAGAAATTTAAAAGATGCTCAAAAAAACATGTTTTGGTTTACCATCGTCCTTACTATTGTTAATTTAATATTTTTAGGATTAGGGTTACTTCTTACTGTATACGCAGAGCAAAATGGCATTGATGCACAGAAAGACAAGCTTTTTTCTACCATTGCTATGAATGATAATTTTGGTTGGGGCATTGGTATTTTCTTTTTGCTTGGGCTTATTGCAGCGGCATATTCTAGCGCAGATAGCGCCCTTACCTCACTTACCACCTCCTTTAGTATTGATATACTAGATATTGAGAAAAAACACCCTCTTAAGGATCAAATTAAAATACGTAAAAAGGTACATGTTGCTATGTCTTTGGTTTTAATAGTAGTAATTGTAAGTTTTAATTACCTCATTGGAGACGCCTCTGTAATAACTAAATTATTTGTCTTTACAGGATATACATATGGGCCCCTTCTTGGCTTGTATGGCTTTGGCTTGTTCTCAAAACAAAATGTAAAAGACACCTATGTTCCTATAGTAGCAATTCTCTCCCCTTTTCTTGGATATGCCATAAGTCATTTCTCTAGCCTTTGGTTTGGGTTTGAGTTTGGGTTCTTTATTTTAATTTTAAACGGGTTTCTTACCTACCTTGGTTTAGTACTGATTCGTAACAAGAAGCACTAGAGTACAAGCAATTTCATAATCTATGTTATGTGCCTTTAAAATTGCATAAAAAGAAGGGTTTTCTGTGCCGGGATTAAAAATAATTCGTTTTGGATGTAGAGAAATAATGTAATCATAATAGGCTTCTTGCCGTGTTTTATTGAGATACAAGGTTACTGTGTCTATATCCTCAAATAACTTTTTTTCTGTTGTGAGAGTAACATCATGTACGACTCCTTGTTTCATGCCAATGGCAACCACTTGGTGGTTATTTTCTCGCAACTTATGGATTGCAATGTTTGCGTATCTGTCTGGCTTTAAACTAGCGCCAAGAACTAATGTTTTTTTCATCGTTAAATTAAGCAGTCAAGTAGTATAAAACAAAGGTAGCATCTTAAAGCCAATGAGCCTAGATATAGATAGGTACTTTATTTTAAAAAACTGTAACACCCAACAAAGATCTTCGTCTTTAAAGAAAGTTGCTCCTACTACATATGTTATAATTAGTTGAATTAGCCATTCATAAAAAAATATAAACGTTCATGTTTAGGTTTGTTTAAATGAAAACGCCTTTCAAATATTATTTTTTGAAAGGCGTTTTAAATTAGTATTATTTAGCTATGGCTACCACTTAATTATTGCACTTCCCCAGGTAAAGCCACTTCCAAAGGCAGCCAAAATAACAAGATCACCCTCATTTATTTTTCCCTGCTCCCAAGCTTCAGATAAAGCAATTGGTATTGATGCAGCCGTAGTGTTACCGTATTTTTGTATGTTATTAAATACTTTACTATCTGGTAGTTTCATCTTCTTTTGTATGAACTGTGAGATTCTCAAATTAGCTTGATGTGGTATCAACATGTCAATATCATCGCTATTTATATGATTAGCAAGTAATCCCTCTTGTATCACCTCACTAAAACGAACAACGGCATGCTTAAAAACAAAAGGACCATTCATATAAGGAAAATATGGAATATCCTCTTGGGGATTAGTGGCTAATAGCTCTGGCACCCAATGACCTGTACTAGGTCCTTGAAGGGCAAGCTCATCCTTGTGTTTTCCTTCACTGTGTAAATGAGTAGACAAAATACCTCCCGATTCTCTATGATCTCTTGATACAACAACCGCACCTGCTCCGTCTCCAAAAATAACAGAAACGC
This sequence comes from Flavobacteriaceae bacterium, assembly GCA_949507465.1. Lineage (GTDB taxonomy): Bacteria > Bacteroidota > Bacteroidia > Flavobacteriales > Flavobacteriaceae > CATEMS01. The sequence goes on along the minus strand of CATEMS010000342.1, from coordinate 526 downwards.
TTCTACCTCTGGTTGTAAAATCTAGACCACCACTATGATTTTCACTACCAACAACAAGTATGTTTTTATACATTCCTGTTTTAATGAATTGATCTGCAACAGACAAAGAATAAACAAAACCACTGCACTGATTACGCACATCTAATGCTGGTACAGTATCCATTTCTAATAATTCTTGCAGCTGTACACCACCTCCAGGAAAATACATATCTGGGCTAAGTGTTGCAAAAATTATTAAATCTATATCTTTGGATGTAACTCCAGCGCGTTGCATAGCAACTTTAGAAGCCTTAGCGCCCATAATTGAGGTGTTATTTCCGTCACCTTTTTTAATATGCCTCCTCTCTTTTATACCCGTACGTTCTTGTATCCAAGCATCATTAGTATCCATTAATCTTGAAAGATCATCGTTGGTTACAACATTTTCTGGCACATAATGGGCCACTCCACTTATTCTTGAGTTGTACATAATAATTTTATTATTAAGGTACTTGCAAGATACTAAATTGGTTATTTTTTAAAGGTT
>CATEMS010000341.1 GCA_949507465.1 Flavobacteriaceae bacterium | reverse complement strand
CCGATCAGATATTTGTAATTCAGGATAAATGCTTTTTTGTAATTGGGTATTGATATCTACACTAGCGTAGAGTGAAAGATTAGCAAAAACCTTGTTTGATTGTCTGAACACCTTATATTTGGCAGTTCCAGAGTATGTTTTTTCATAACTATCTCTAGAGATTCCCACTTGTAAATTTGGCAATAAACCATACAATAATTGAATTTTAGTATTGGCTTGGTCTAATCCAAAAAAGTCATCTATTCCATTTTGTAAAGTTCCAAAACGGTGGGCTACTACCATATATAACTCTGCATTATCAACCACTTTTGTTGATTGTAAATTACCAATTTGAAGGGCTTTAAAAGCAGGTAATTCAAAAATGGTTTCATTTTGATTTAAATTGTCCAACTCTTTTAGCAAATCATCTTCCTGAGCTAGACCCACAAAAGCAGTTAAGGATAATACTGAGACTAAAATCGATTTTTTTATTGAATAATAATACATTGATTTAATTTTGTTTCCATTAATAATTCATCAAACCCAACTAGTTTACCCTTGATCACAATGATTTGATTTTTTGTGATGGATTGGATATCTTGACTGTTTTCAAATTGACAATATATGCTGCCATTTAGTAAAATACCATCCTGGGTAACCTGTGTGGCTTTTCCAGATATTTGAACAACTTTACCAATCCAAGAGGGAAGGTTCTCATCCATCAGATTGTTAAACTCATCTGCATCTGCTGTAAACTCAGGAGTAATTTCAACGACTTTTTTGGGTGACATAAACATATATTGATAGCCATACCCTACCCCAATAGCTAGCAGTGCAACCACAGTAAAAATAAAAACAAGTTTATTTTTTTTCAATAAGCTCATAATCAATATTAATTTGTATCTGCTTGGCAATTTTATCTCGAACAATGGAGGGAATGGTAATGTCAAAATCTTCTGGACTCACAAAAAAAACTCCAGATACAAACATGCGATTGTCTTGTTGTTGTACAGTAACGCTGGTTTGAATATATTTTTCCAGACCCTTAATGGCAAGCACTCCATTTAAATCAAAGGTGTTATTTGTATTCAAATTGGCCATTGAAAAACCATCTAGATTTCCTTTAAACGTAGCCTTTGGGTATTGATAACTATCCATGTAATTCTCATTAAAATGCTCTTGCATTAAGGCATTTTTAAATTGAAATCCAGCCATAAAAACCTGTGAGACGATATTACCATTACGCGTGTCTAGTATCACTGTGGTGCTAGTGTTAATTGCGGCGATGGGCTCAAATGCTTTTTCTGAGCCTTCAAATTGAGTACTACCAGAGCGGGTATAATATTTTTGTGCCTGAAGCTGCAGTGACAGTAAAAAACATAAAACAATTAGAATCTTATTTGTTGTCATACCTAATTTTCTAAATAACCATTAGCTACCCACTGATCAAAAAGTGCTCTTGTAGAAGCAGGCATTAATCCTGTAGCAGGCATGGGATCTGCAGGGTCGTTGATGCGTTGAATGAGTATCCCATTTTCTGTTGCATTGCGAACTTGATCATAGGTTTGCAACAAAAGTCCTCCCTGAGGGGCATTCCCACTATGACAATTAATACATCTTGAAGTAATTATTGGACTGATATCTGTTTGATATGAAACAGGACCTGTTGGAATTTGTGTCGTCTCTTCAATAGGGATATAACTCTCTGAACAACTACAAATCAATATCATTAAAATACTTGTACGTATTATTTTTTTCATTGCAAGGGTTGTTGATTAATAATCAAATATACCCATAACTACGCTAAACACACAAACACTTAAAAACACTATAATCTATGAGTTGCAAGAAATCGCAAAGCAAATAATGGATAGTCTTGATACAAATTACAAATAGTAAAGATTTTGTATTTAAGATTTGGCTTTTCAAATAAAAAACGGCTACACTTTATAAAAGCATACCCGTTTTATTGTTTTAATAGTGTTCTCTATTGAAATATTGAACTTAAGTTTTACTCAAAAAAAATTGAGTTAACAAACCATTTAATCAAACATTGCTCCAACAACTGGAGCTCCAAGAATTCCAGAAATACAGTATTGATTAGTTAATGCGACCAACTCTGAAAACATCTGTTCTCTTTGTTGACCCAATTCCATGTGTGCCGCGGCACCTTCAGGACCATTATATATTTCAGTAATTCCATAAAGAGTATTTCCTGTTTCCCCACTATTTGGATCGAGTGGATTATTTAACTCAGGAGCCTTTAAAACAGCATAGGTTAAAACAAGAGGTTCTACTTCGCCCTTAACATGGTGGGTCTCTCTCATGAATTTTTGATGTGTTTTCAAAAAGGCTTCCATTCTTTGGATAGAATCGTTAGGTACCTTAAAAGCAATATGAAACCCTACAGATCCCACTTTGATTTTATTATCCATTTCAGTGGATGGCGCTTGCCCACATGAAGCAACTAATAAAATACTTACTAATACTAAATAAATGTT
>CATEMS010000340.1 GCA_949507465.1 Flavobacteriaceae bacterium | reverse complement strand
TCAAAAATCCAAATAAAAAGTTAATTACACAACTATTTAAACTTAAATTTTGCTTTTTTATGAATGCCTTTGATTGTTTTGTATGAATAAACCTTAAAATTGGGAAGCTATACTGAGATGTATTTTCGAATTTGAAAATTTAAATGGCTGACCATCAATGTTTCCGTTGGCCACCACAAATTTTAAAAGTCCTGCCTTGGTAATCATACCAAATCCTAAACCAGCGCTGTAGAGTTTTTCATTTTGATTGACTATTTCATTTTCAAAATAGCCTATATCAATAATAGAGTGCAGATAAGTTTGTTGATTTAATAGATATCGGTATTCTGTGTTTACTAAACATAACAAAGAAGCGTCAATACTGTTTTCTGCAAATCCTCGCATGCTATTGATACCCCCAAACCTAAAGAGTTCATTAGTGAGGTAGGTGTCGCTTTCTATTAATTGGGTGGTATTTTTGAGAAAGAGGGCTGTTTTTTGATTTATATTAAAGGTGTGGTGCATTGCGTTTGACACACTAAACTGCCTGGTGTTATTTGTATTTGTTTCTCTGCTGCCTAGCCCTAATTGCAAATTAAAAAGAGTCTTAACAGGAAAAAGAATACTGTTTTGCAATTTCATAATAGCTACTCCAGCTCTTAGGGAGTTTGTCTTAAAGTCTTGAATGTTCTGCGGGTCTGTGTTGTCAGTTAAAAGCTCATTAGAGGTTTTTGAATTAAAACCAATAAATGCTTTGCATGCTGGTGATACTTGGTATGAAGTATTTATTTGTTGGGAGGCCGAGGAGAATGTGCTGTCTCTTCTAAATATATTGAGTTCTGCCTGTATGCCAATAGGTGATTTAAAAACATAGGGCAGTTGTGCTTTTAAAGTTAGGTTTTCCTGATTGTTACCATCTGCCTTGTATTTTATGACAAACTGTTCTCCGTAATTCAGGTTGTTGTTTAAAACAAGGTCTATATATCCATTAAAGATTAAATTTTGTGTTTGTTCATCTGTAGAAAAACCAATGATACCATCAAAGGTGTTAAAGTTTTGTTTCTCTAAGTATAAATAAAGTGTTGTTTTTTCTTTTTCAAACAATGCTTGAGGAGGCTTGATACTATTTACAAACCCAAGGCTATTTAGGGCATTGTTTTTTTTTACTATTTGAGTGTTGTCAAATGCAATTCCCTTTTTAATTCCAGCAAAGTAAGTTACAAATGACTTCGGAAATTTTTGATATCCTTTTATTGCAATAGAATCGATGGTTCTTTTTGATCTAGCGGATGTATATAGCAAGGCCACCAGTGTGCTGTCTTGCCTAACAAGGTTTGTTAGTTTTAGTTTGCCAAATGTATTTCCATTTTTTGTTTGTAGTCTATTTAATTTCTCTAAGATACTTTTACTTTGCTGTATGGGTATGGTCAAATAATTTCCATTGATATTTTCTGAAAATTGTGCAAGGTCATCTTCTGTGAAGGTAGTGTTGCTGAAATCTATTTTTAGTTGGGTATATTTTTTACCCAAAAAAAAGTGCGCTGCTGCTGCAGAGTCGGACACCCTCTTAAGGCTATTGAGCTTATTTTCAAGGTACCCAAGGGTTTCTAATTTTGATGAAATTCTTTCTACCTCCTGGGAAACACTTTTAAAATCTTTGTGTTTTTCTGATACCCCCAATGCGTCCTTACTGGATTTTGATAGGCTAGTCTGATAGGTAACAGTTAGGGTTATCTCTTGGCTGTGTGCTAAATAGAAAAAACCAGCATATATATTAAGGTAGAAAAATATGTAACAAATTTGTCTCAAATAGTGTGCTTTTTATTCTGTAATAGTAACGATTGCTTTTGGTTTTTAATATCTGAAAGCAGAAATATTAAAAATCCTTAAATTTTAATTCCCTAAGGTTTGAAATTTCAAATTATTATTATATTTTTGCACGCCCTAATTATGGGGAAATATTAAATAACAACAAAGTATAACAAGGAATTTTATGCCAACTATTTCACAATTAGTACGAAAAGGAAGGACCAAAATAACCAAGAAGTCAAAATCGGCTGCCTTAGATTCTTGTCCGCAACGCCGCGGAGTATGTACTCGTGTTTACACAACTACACCAAAAAAACCAAACTCAGCAATGCGTAAAGTTGCTCGTGTTCGTTTAACAAATGGTAAGGAAGTAAACGCATACATCGGTGGTGAAGGACACAATCTACAAGAACACTCGATAGTATTGGTTAGAGGTGGAAGGGTGAAAGATTTGCCTGGTGTTAGATATCATATCGTTCGTGGAGCTTTAGACACCGCTGGTGTTGACGGCAGAACGCAACGTAGATCTAAATACGGAGCAAAACGCCCTAAGAAGTAATTTTATTTTTTTAAAACGAAGACATGAGAAAAAGAGCAGCCAAAAAAAGACCGCTTTTACCAGACCCAAGATTTAACGACCAGCTTGTTACACGTTTTGTGAACAACCTGATGTGGGACGGTAAGAAATCGGTGGCATTCAAAGTTTTCTATGATGCAATAGACATTGTAGAACAAAAGAAAACAGACGAGGAAAAAACAGGTGTAGAGATTTGGAAGGACGCCCTTTCAAATGTTATGCCTCACGTAGAAGTTAGAAGCCGTAGAGTCGGTGGTGCAACCTACCAAATACCCAACCAAATTCGTGCAGATCGTAAAATATCTACTGCAATGAAGTGGTTAATAGGCTATGCTAGAAAGCGTAACGAAAAATCTATGGCACAAAAATTAGCTGCTGAAATTCTTGCAGCAGCAAAAGAAGAAGGGGCAGCGGTTAAAAAGCGTGTTGATACCCACAAAATGGCCGAAGCAAACAAAGCATTCTCACACTTTAGATTCTAATAGCAATGGCAAGAGATTTAAAATACACAAGAAACATTGGAATTGCTGCTCATATTGATGCTGGTAAGACTACCACCACTGAGCGTGTTTTATATTACACAGGAGTATCACACAAAATTGGAGAAGTACACGATGGTGCTGCAACCATGGACTGGATGGCACAAGAACAAGAGCGAGGTATCACAATTACCTCTGCTGCAACCACCTGTGAGTGGAAATTTCCAATTGAAAACGGAGAAGCAACACCTGAGACAAAAGGATATCATTTTAATATTATTGATACCCCTGGTCACGTAGATTTTACCGTAGAGGTAAATAGATCACTACGTGTATTGGATGGACTGGTTTTCTTGTTTAGTGCAGTTGATGGTGTAGAGCCTCAATCTGAAACGGTATGGCGTCAAGCTGATAAATATCGTGTTCCTCGTTTGGGAT
>CATEMS010000339.1 GCA_949507465.1 Flavobacteriaceae bacterium | reverse complement strand
GCATTATTGATATAAATTCACCAGATATATGTGATGGTCAGGTTTCTGGAAATTTTTTAATAAAAGATATTGCCAATTTATTTAGAAACGGCTTGGGTAGCATCTATGCCAATTACATTGCTACAGAAGTAACCACAAATCAATACATAGATTACGATTTATCTGTCTACAGCAAAATCATTGAAGTTTTTGTACCACAATTACAAGTGGGAGAAAATTCACGATTAAAAGGTTCTGTATCCTCAGACAAATCTAAATTTCAGCTAGATTTTAAATCTCCAGAATTGCTTTTGTTTGATAATTACTTAAGTAAAGTTAATATTCAAGTAGATAATGATAACCCACTATATAACACGTATATAAGTGTTGATTCTGTTTATACAGGCACCTATGATTTAAAAGATTTTAGCCTGATCAACAAAACCTATAATGACACACTTTATGTGCAGTCAGAATTCAAGGGTGGAAGTAAAAAAGAGGATCTTTTTGACCTGGCTTTGTACTACACAATTAATCCCAAAGGTAAATCTGTGGTTGGAATTAAGCGATCAGAAATATCATACAAAGACAATATATGGTATTTAAATAAAAACAATAATAGAAAAAATAAGGTAGTCTTTGATGACCGATTCTCTGATATTGCCATCGATTCATTACAACTCAATTACAAGCAAGAGCAAATAGCATTTGCAGGTGTTATTAGAGACTCGACCTATAAAAACCTTAAGGTTCGTTTCAAGGATGTAAATATTGGCAATATCATTCCTTACGTTGACAATCTTGATTTATCTGGAAACACAAACGGGAGTCTTACTTTTTTACAACAAGAGGGTGCCTATTTTCCAAAAAGCAATCTCACTATTGATGATGTTGTAATCAACACCATCGATTTTGGAGATTTAAACATGGCCATTGATGGCAACGAAGATCTAACCAAATACCAAATACAAAGCGCTCTTATTCATGACTCTGTGCGATCATTCAATGCCCTTGGTACCATCGATTTTGCTCCAAAAGTTCCTCAGCTCGATATAGACGTGAGGTTAAATGAGTTAGATCTTAAGGCCCTAAGCCCTTTTGGCACCAATGTAATTTCAGACATACGCGGAGAGGCCTCTGGTGCTCTGCAGATTATGGGTAATTATAAAAAACCAAAAATATTGGGTACCATTAATTTGAAAAATAGTGGATTAAAAATTCCTTATTTAAACACAGATTTTGATATCTCAAACACTACGCAAATGATCGTCTCCAATGATTCATTGAAAATCACCTCTACTGGTATTACAGACACTAAGTTTGATACAAAGGGACTTTTCTCTGGTGTGGCAACACATGATAACTACCGTGATTGGAATCTAAATCTTCAGATCAATGCCCCAGAGCGACTGCTTGTTTTGGATACCCGACCAGATGAAGATGAGCTGTATTACGGGACTTCTTTTATTAGTGGTAATGCTTTAATTCAAGGACCTGTAGATGAATTAGATATAAAGGTGTTTGCAGCCACCCAAGAAGGAACGACATTTAAAATACCCCTGAGTGATACTGAGGCTATTGGCGATGATAGTTTTATTACATTTCTATCTCCACAGGATAAACAAACTCGTATCAACGGACAGCAAATTGTTACAAAAGAAATCAAAGGGCTTTCTGTAGATTTTGATTTAGATATCAATGAAAATGCAGAAGTTGAAGTAGTAATTGATAAGGTCAATAATTCTACCCTAAAGGGCCGAGGAGCAGGAACCTTGTTGATACGCCTTGACACCAAAGGTAAGTTTAATATGTGGGGTGAGTTTACGGTAATTGAGGGTTTGTATGATTTTAGATATGGCGGCATCATTCAAAAAAAGATAGCAGTAATTCCTGGTGGTAATATCAATTGGGATGGAGAACCAGACAGAGCTAAATTAGATATTAGTGCAAAGTATGCAGCACAAGCAAACCCATCTGTGCTTCTAGATAACCCCTCTTTTAACCGAAAAATACCTGTAGATGTTCTGGTAGATTTATCTGGAGAAATCCTACAACCAGAGTTAAACTTCAACATTGATTTTCCTAGAACCAGCGCCATGGTAAAAAGCGAGTTAGAATTTAAGTTGCAGAGCAAAGAAGAGATAGAAAAGCAAGCTATTTTTTTACTTACCACGGGTAGTTTTGTCAATGAAGGTATGGGAGGCGCAAATTTTGCAGGTACCCTTGTAGACAGGGTAAGTAATCTAGTGAACGACCTATTCGCAGATAAAGAGGGCACTTTTAATGTGGGGCTAGATTATTCTCAAGGAATTAGAACGCCCAATCAGCAAACCGCAGACCGCGTTGGTATCTCTCTTCAAAGCAAAATAAATGAGCGTATTTTAATTAATGGTAAAGTAGGTATTCCACTTGGCGGGGCCAACGAAACAGCAATTGCTGGAGATATTGAAGTACAGTGGCTCATCAATGAAGACGGAACCCTAAGGATGAACTTTTTTAATCGTCAAGCAGACATTCAGTTTATTGGAGAAGATCAAATCTTTGAACAAGGTTTAGGGATGTCTTACAATGTAGATTTTAATACCCTGAGTGAGCTTATAGAAAAGCTATTTAATAAAAAACTAACCTTAGAGGGCCAGAGTATGGATACTCCTTTTGTGCCCGATGATACGAGCTATCCATCCAATTTTAATAAACAGTAGAAAAGCAACCACGCTGCTACCTACAAACTTGCAATTACAGAGATTTCAACATTTACAAACTTGGGCAGGTTTGCTACCTCTACGGTTTCTCTAGCTGGAGCAGTTGCTTGATCAAAGTAAGTTGCATACACCTTATTAATCGCTGCAAAATTATGCATATCACTGACAAATATACTTGCCTTGATTACATGCTCAAAAGTCATATTTGCAGCCTCTAGTATGGCCTTTAGATTTTCCATCACAAGGGTTGTTTCTTTTTGGATATCTTCTATCTCCAGGGCACCACTTTTTGGATGTATGGCTATTTGACCTGAGGTATATAGCATCTTGCCAAATAACACCCCTTGGCTATAGGGACCAATAGGAGCAGGAGCTTTGTCTGTGTGTATTATTTTTTTCATGGATGTTGTATTGTGATAGTAAAACACTGGGGTGTTAAAGTTGTCTATCTGATTCTCTACGTTTGTCGTATTTAATGTCACTAAGCACACTAGATTTGATACCAATAAAAAAGTACCATGAGGTGTTAACAGAGCCAATAGGGGTCCAGTTAAAACTCATTTTCCAGCTTTCTAGATCGCGTTGAAACCTAAACTGTGTTGTTGTAATACCTTTGTTTTTAAAGTCATACCCTGAAGACATACCAACTTTCCAACGGGGGCTTAATTCTAGATTAGAACTGAACATCAATGACTGAGACGAAATTTCATTTTCACGTTTTTGATTACCGTAGGTAATGGTATATGCCATCCGCAAATCCCAGGGTATGGAAAAGTTGTACCAATCTCTGTTGGTGATGCTTTGTTGCTCCTGATTTTCATCATCAGCAAAGGTGTTGTCTCCAAACCTTGTAGTGTTGTCTCCAAAGAGATCATCTTGACGCCCTCCATTTCTAAAGGTTTGATCATCCCCATCTTTATCACTCTTTTTTTCTGTAAAATCTGCACTAGAAAAAGAGTAGTTGATACTTATGTTTCCGCGGGTGAGCCTAAACAAACTACCCCCGTTATTTATATTAAATACATCAATGCGCTGATTGTTGTTGTTAAG
>CATEMS010000338.1 GCA_949507465.1 Flavobacteriaceae bacterium | reverse complement strand
TGCATCAATTTGCATCAAGGTATAAAAATCTTCTTTGGTTTGGCTAAATCCAACCTTTGATGGATAATTACCTAGTAATTTTTTTTGTACTGGGTCATCGGCATTAAAAAAGAGCAATCCTTTTTCTTTGGTAATGTATTTATACAATTCACTTTTACCTTCAATTACTCCCTCAATACCCCCAAAACCCTCAATATGTGCTTTGCCAAAATTGGTGATATACCCAAAATTAGGTTGCGCTATTTCACAAAGAGTTTCAATTTCTTTTTTATGATTTGCCCCCATTTCTACAATACCCATTTCTGTGTCCTTTGTCATTGATAGAAGGGTTAGCGGTACGCCAATGTGGTTATTGAGATTTCCTAGGGTAGCTGTAGTCTTAAATTTTTTTGATAGAACAGCATTGATAATTTCTTTGGTGGTAGTTTTTCCATTACTACCCGTTAGGGCAATTATGGGTATATTTAGTTGTTGTCTGTGATAGGTTGCTAGTTTTTGAAGCAGTTTTAGTGTGTCACTACAAATAATGGTTTCTCCTGTATTTTTATGTTGTGAGATATCATCAATGATAACTTTAAAAGCTCCTTTGTCTAAAGCTTGTTGGGTAAAGGTGTTTCCATTAAAAGTATCACCTCTTAAAGCCACAAACAAACAGCCTTTTTCTATTTTTCTGGTGTCTGTGCAAATACCAGAACTTTCTAAAAAATATGAGTATAGTCTCTGCAGTTTCATAAAAAGTAAATATATAAAAAAACCCTCTTAAGTATAATACCAAAGAGGGTTTTGTGTCTTCTATAATATTGTTAGTGTCTGGCTCTTTTTGGCTTTGTAGATTTTGATCCCACACGAGACATAGCACACCTAAAACCAATGTAATCTGTAGCCATATCTTGAGGGAAAAAACGTCTTTGCGCTGGGTCTAACCAGTAATCTCTGTCTTTCCAAGAACCTCCCTTGTAAACTCGAACTTCATTGTTTATCATAGATGTTCTGCTAGAAGATTTGTCAAATTCACGATCTATTCCACCCCCATCAGCTTCATCAAAAACTCCAACTCTGTGGTTTGGAGAATTGTACATTCGTTTGTTTGGATCTATAACCTGCTGGTCTTCTTGTTCTCCGAAAGATTGATAGAAACGAGTAGACGCTTTATCTCCATCTCTATAATCTCTATTGTCACTAGTAGAGAATTGTGTTCTAAGATAGGTTTCATTTTCGTCAACAGGTATTTGCAAAATTTCTCCAGGAAGGTTTCTAGCAATTACTTTACCAGTACTCAGTGTATCGTACACTATTGAATCTGCAGTAACAATTTTAACTTTTCCATTTTCATCTATGGCATTTTTTGTGTACACATTACCTCTGTAGTAGTTAAAATCATTAAATCCATCATCTACAATTGGTCTGTATACGTCTGCAACCCATTCGGCAACATTACCAGACATGTCATACAATCCAAAATCATTTGGTTGGTAGGATTTGATCTCTGCGGTAATATCTGCTCCATCATCACTCCATCCTGCAATTCCTCCATAATCTCCATCACTTTGCTTGAAGTTTGCTAATTGATCACCTTGTGTTTTTCTATTACCTGAACGGGTATATTGTCCATCCCAGGGATATTTTTTTCTTCCTCTATAGTTGTTGTAAGATCGAACCCTTACAAGGCCAATGGCAGCATATTCCCATTCTGCCTCGGTAGGAAGCCTGTAAGCAGGCATCAATAGGCCATCTTTCCTCTGTATGTATAAATTGGTGCTGTCTTTGCTTCTTTTTGCGATAGATTTAGATCTATTACCACCTCTAGTTAAAGAGTCATTACCACCATATGTTTGTGTGGGTGCATTGAGATAGGTAGCGGTACT
>CATEMS010000337.1 GCA_949507465.1 Flavobacteriaceae bacterium | reverse complement strand
GCAAATTGGTTTGCTTGGGCGCCAATTGCAGCACTCTTCCTAGGAAAAATATCAAAGGGATACACGGTTAGACAATACATTAATTTTAACTTAATTCTACCAGCCTTGTTTGCTATTGTCTGGATTTCGATCTTTAGTGGGGCTACTCTTCATGCCAATTTTATTAGTGAAAACCTACTTTTTGAAACCATGCAATTAAAAGGAGAAGAATCTGTAATGTATGGCTTACTTTATAAAATATGATATAGCAAAATTACAATTCCAATAACATTGGTTTTAATTTACATTTCATACGTAACCGCTGCAGACTCAAATATTTCTGCAATGAGTGCCATGTCTGAAAAAGGAAAAAACAATTCAACTCAAGAGGCTTCAATCTATATAAAAATTATTTGGGGGCTTATCATTGGATGTTTAACCTATATCATGCTATCAACAAAAGGATTAGACGGTATAAGAATTCTGTCATTACTTGGAGGGTTTCCGGCTTTGTTTATTATCATTTTTGCTAGTATTTCACTTCTAAGATTTCTATTTAACAAAAAGCTATTAAGATTAGATGAAGAAGATTAAAACACTACTCTTTTAGAAATAAAATACTGCAAAAAATTAACCCCGGTTTAAAATACATGATTCTTAAAAAAACCCTATTTTAGACACTTTTATTTTTTAGTCTTTCATCTATGAAAACAACTCATTGGTACGAACGAATTCCGCATGCAGTAACCATGCTGTTTATGATCATTGTTTTTGTAACCCTATTAACCTATATCATCCCTGCAGGCGAATTTAAACGTGTGTTAATAGAGGGAAGAAATAGAGTTATTCCTGGATCATATGGTATTATTCCTAGTACACCTATAGGTTTTTTAGATATGTTTAAAGCCATTCCTTTGGGTTTTAAAGCTGCTATAGAGGTAATGTTTGTGGTGTTTTCTGGAGGGATTATGTTTGGTGTAATGGAAGAAACCAAGGCTATAGAAAATGCTGTAGGTACTTTTGTTCACAAAATTGGACGAGAAAAAAAATACTTAGCAGTTGTTCTCATGACATTCATATACGGAGCTATGGGAATTTTTGTTGGATATGAACATAATATTGCACTAATCCCTATTGCAGCTGTGGTAAGTTTAGCGCTTGGTGGAGATCTAGTGTTGGCAGCTGGCATATCTGTTGGTGCGGTAACCATTGGTTTTGGACTTTCTCCCATAAACCCATATACCGTTGGTATTGGTCATAAAATTGGAGAATTGCCTTTATTTTCTGGAGCCTTACTAAGAAGTATCTTGTGTTTTTCTGCACTAAGTTTTTTAGCTTTTTATAATGTTAGATACCTAAAGAAAATTTCTAAGAATCCTGAGAGCAGGCTTGGAAAAGGGTTAAATGAGGATGGAATTGTACTTTCCAAACCTTTAACAGAGTATTCCATTTCAATGAATAATTGGTTGGTCATAAGTACTTTCATTATAGGTTTAGGTGCTATTTTATATGGCGTTTTTAATCTAAATTGGTATATCAACGAAATATCTGCCATCTTTTTAATGGTGACCATTGCTTCTGGAATAATAGGAGGAATGAAAGGTAATAAACTAAGTGAAACCGTTCTGAAATCTGTTGCCTACGTAGCTCCTGGAGCATTTATGGTTGGTTTTGCAACCACCATTAAAGTATTGATGGAAATGGGCCACATTAGTGATACCATTTCTTTTCATTTATCTGAAGTATTAAAAACATTGCCTTTGTATTTATCTGCTATTGGAATGTCTATTTCTCAAAGTATCATCAACTTTTTTATTCCTTCTGGAAGCGGCCAAGCACTAGCTACCCTTCCTGTGATGTTACCTCTTGGAGAAGTGATTGGGCTTACAAGACAGACAACTATTTTAGCGTTTCAAATTGGTGATGGAATTTCTAACCTTATAAACCCAACTCTTGGTGGATTAATTGCCATGTTGAGTATGTGTCGTGTTCCATTAGATAAATGGTTGCGATTTATTTTTCCGGTGGCAATAATTGTATTTTTGCTCTCGGCCATCTCTTTAATTGTAGCAGTAACTATTGGATATCAATAATATGAAAGTAGAAGATATTTTAGCGAAATTGGTAAGTTTTCCAGTATTAGGAGGAGATCATAATCTTGAAATTATTCATTGGATACAAAACTATATTGAACCCTTTGGAATAGCAACTACTCTAGTGCCTAATGAAGAAAAAACTAAAGCTTCTTTGCATTGTAGAATTGGACCTTCTGTAGACGGTGGTGTGAT
>CATEMS010000336.1 GCA_949507465.1 Flavobacteriaceae bacterium | reverse complement strand
TTCCAAGGTTTTTTGCTGCCAAGGAAACAGCCTGAGCAAAATTACCAGAGCTATGCGTTACCACTCCTTTTGCTTGATCACTACTAGGAATCTGTAGTATAGCATTGATGGCACCTCGCATTTTAAAGGCACCCATTTTTTGAAAATTTTCGCACTTAAAAAAAATTGAGGCTCCACTTAACTCATCTAATAATCTGGAGGTTAACACTGGAGTTTGATGCACATGTGGAGCCACCCTAGCAAAGGCTTGTTGAACATCTTGTTGGCTTGGTATCATCATACAGGTAATTAGCTTGTTTAGACCGTTAAAATAGTGTTATTTAAAGTAATGCAGTAGTCTATCTTCACTGAACTCTCAAATGTAATAGACACAGAGCAATACTTCTCAAAACTTAAAGCGGCTGCTCTCAAAACTTTTTTGGGATCAATATCTGCCTTTAAAATAATATGCACATTCATACACTCAAAAGGCTTTGCCTGTTTGATGTGTTTTCTTGTAGCAGTTACCTCTATGTTAAAGGAATCTATTTTTTGGTTTTGTTTCTCTAACATAGAAATGATATCAATGGCGCTGCAACTCCCAACGCCCATTAGTAACAACTCCATAGGGCTGGCACCTTGAGCTCCTTCTTTGGAGGTATTGTCTATCATAACAGGAACACCAGATGTACCCTTTGCTTGAAATAAATAGGCCTGGTTCTTTCTCTCTAGAGTAACTTTCATAGTGATTTTGTGTAATTTGATACAAATATTGTAAATAATATTCTTATTTAGGGGGGTGATACCCTAAACTCCGAAGCAATGTTCATTAAAGTTTTTTAATCTTAAACAAAGATGTACATTTGTAGCAAATTAAGAGGAAAGATTTGACTGCTTGCAACCTCTCTCTGAAATAATATTTCAGAAAAAAAACTCTACATCACTTATAGAGTTTAAATGCTAAATCAGTGAATTGCTTTTTTTTGCAATCTTCTGTGGACCCTAGGTCAAATCTACCCTATTTAACTAAAATCATTAAACCCCATTTATATGGCGTATTTATTTACCTCAGAGAGTGTTTCTGAAGGACACCCAGACAAAGTTGCAGATCAAATTAGTGATGCCCTTATTGACAATTTTTTAGCCTTTGACCCAAAAGCAAAAGTAGCCTGTGAAACTCTTGTAACAACCGGGCAAGTTATATTAGCAGGAGAAGTGAAAAGTAGTGTGTACCTGGATGTACAAAAAATTGCTCGCGATGTTATCAATACAATTGGTTACACTAAAAGTGCCTATCAATTTGATGGAAACTCTTGTGGAGTACTTTCTGCAATTCATGAACAATCTGCAGACATTAATCAAGGTGTGGATAAAATAAATCCGCAAGAGCAGGGAGCTGGAGACCAAGGAATGATGTTTGGATATGCTACAGATGAGACTGAAAACTACATGCCTCTAGCACTAGAACTATCTCACAGACTCCTGATTGAACTGGCACAACTCAGAAGAGAAAACAAGGAGATACCCTACCTAAGACCTGATGCAAAATCTCAGGTGACCATCGAATATTCTGACGATAATATTCCTCAAAAAATCCAAGCTATTGTAATTTCTACCCAGCATGATGATTTTGATAGCAACGATACGCGCATGCTAGAGAAAATAAAAGAAGACATTATTGCCATTTTAATTCCAAGGGTTAAAGCAAAACTAAAGCCAAACATTCAGGCTTTATTTAACGATGCCATTACATATCACATCAACCCAACTGGAAAATTTGTAATTGGTGGGCCTCATGGAGATACAGGTTTAACGGGACGTAAAATTATTGTAGATACTTATGGCGGTAAAGGAGCTCATGGTGGTGGTGCTTTTTCTGGAAAAGACCCTAGTAAGGTTGACAGATCTGGAGCATATGCCACAAGGCATATTGCTAAAAATCTGGTTGCTGCAGGACTCTGTAAAGAAGTATTGGTACAAGTATCTTACGCCATCGGTGTTGCAAAGCCAACCAGCATTAATGTAAATACCTTTGGTACCGCTATTGTAAAATTAACTGATGGAGAGATTAGTGAAATTGTTGAAACACTCTTTGACATGCGCCCTTATTTTATAGAACAACGTTTAAAACTCCGCCAACCAATGTATAGCGAAACAGCCTCTTATGGGCACATGGGCCGAGAAAACAAAATAGTTTCTAAAACCTTTACCATACCAAATGCAGCTCCAAAAACTATGGAGGTAGAGTTATTTACCTGGGAAAAACTAGATTACATTGAAAAAGTTAAAGAGGCTTTTTCTTTATAAACACAAATACACTGTTGAAATAAAAAATGCGGACCTTACTTTTTATAACCTTATTAATTGCCACAAGCATGCAGGCGCAAACCATTTTTAAATTCTCTACAAATGCCCAACTCAACAACTGGTATGTTGTTAATGATGGTGTGATGGGAGGACGCTCTATGGGAAGCATCAAACAAGACCAACAGGGATATGGTGTGTTTGCTGGAAGTATTTCACTTGAAAATAATGGCGGATTTTCTTCTGTAAGGTATCGTTTGGCTGAGCCCTTGAATATAGAAGGCGCCACAAAGGTGGTCCTTAAAATAAAAGCAGATGGCAAAAACTACCAGTTTAGGCTAACAGACCAAATTAGAAACAGATATTCTTATATTACCACATTTAGCACCAATGGCGTCTGGCAAGAGATTGTCATACCACTTAATTCATTCACTCCCTCTTTTAGGGGGCGCCCGTTAAACTTGCCTAATTTTAATGCAGATATTCTTGAAGAAATTACCTTTTTAATTGCCAATAAAAAGGCAGAGGATTTTGAGTTACTTATTGATAGTATTACCCTACACTAATGATATTAAAAAGTAGCCCAAGGCATTTGTTGCTGCACCTGAGATATTTTATTCTCTAAATCTTTAATGAACAATTTATGTGCCTTAGACTGCTCATTCAATGGTTTGTGGAGTTTGCCCGATTGTATGGTAGCTATTTTTTTTTGCATCGCTGCCGTTTGGTGGCATATCCAAGAGGTGTTAAATGCGTTCCAAATAATGTCAATAGCCGTTTGATTTGGATGAATTAAATCTTCTTTGTAGTATCGATAATCACGCAACTCATCCATCATCATCTCATATGATGGGAAATAATGATTTGATTTATCAGCAGCTATAATTTCTTGTACCCCAGCAATTAAATGAGCTTTACTCCTGCTATTGGCTACAATTCCATCTTTCAAGTGGCGAACAGGAGATACCGTGTTTATAATACTACAGGTTGGGTTTATGGTTCTTAGCTGAGCTTCAATTTCTAGTAAAACATCACTCACATCATCTGGAGATAGTAGCTGTTTCACAAACTCTTTTTGAGGTACTTTATGGCAATTTGCAACCACTGTGTTGGTCTGTAGATGTCTATACACCCAGGCGGTGCCAAAAGTGAAAACAACATGAGTAGCCTCTTCAAGGAAGCCTCTAAGGGTTGTAAGACCCTGGTTTAAGGCAGTTATTAATTGTTCTTTAGAGGGGTTTGAAAGTTTTGAGTGTGTTAAAAAGCAGTGCCACTGCTCGTTTTGAAAAAAAACATCTGAGGCGTCAAACCATCTTTGATCAATAGCTCTGGTAATTAATTTTTCTATGGCTACCGGATGGAACAGCACACCAAAAGGATTGGTGTAGTGTTGGAATTTATAATACTCCAATTTTGCTCCTATGTTTTGAGCAAAACAACTACCCAACAAAAGCACCTTTGAGCTATAGGTTATAGGGGTTGCTTGCCTCTCAAGTAGTATTGAAGTTGAAAGTTTCATTGTTACAAAATATAGTCTTTCACTTGTTTCAGTGCAGTTGCTATACCCTCTGGTTTTTTACCACCTGCGGTAGCAAAGAATGGTTGCCCACCTCCTCCACCTTGGATGTGTGTACCTAATTCACGTACAATTTTGCCAGCATCTAAGCCTTTACTTGCCACCAACTTTTTGTCAATATAACAGGTAAGTAATGCTTTATTATTTGCCTTACTGCCAAAGAGAATAAACAAATCATCGATCTCTCCCCCAAGCTCAAAGGCTAAATCTTTGAGTCCTGAGGCATCTAAGTCTATTTCTTTAGTTAAAAAGTTAACCCCATCTAATTGAACCACCTGATTTAGTAATTCTGCTTTTATATTTTTTGCTTTTTCTTTAAGCAGCTGAGTCACCTGCTTTTGGAGTGCACTGTTTTGCTGCTGCATTGCTAGCACTGCTTTTACAGGATCTTGGGCGTTATTTAATGATTTTTGAAGGGCAGAGAATGCAGTGCTTCTATCAATAAAGTATTGTTTGGCAGCATCACCTGTAATTGCCTCAATACGGCGTATACCACTTGCAACTGCTGCTTCACTGGTAATAATAAAATGCCAAATACTACTGGTATTTGAAACATGTGTACCCCCGCACAATTCCATAGAGTTTCCAAATTTAATGGTACGAACAGTATCTGCGTATTTCTCTCCAAAGAGTGCAATAGCACCCTGATCTATGGCTTGTTGGTATGGAATATTTCTTTTTTCCTCTAAAGGTAATTCTTCTTTGATGCGTGCATTTACAAAATCTTGTACCTCAAGAATTTCTTGATCTGTTAGTTTGCTGAAATGCGAAAAATCAAAACGTAAGGAACCACTATGGACCATTGATCCTTTTTGCTCTACATGGGTTCCAAGAACCTTACGCAAGCCTTGATGCAACAGATGGGTTGCAGAATGGTTGGAAGCAGACCTAGAACGTTGCTTATTATCTACAACTGCTTTAAAATTTTCTTGTGGTTTTCTTGGTAGGGTTTTTGAAAAATGAACAATTAAGTTGTTTTCTTTCTTGGTATTTACTATGTAAAGAACCTCTCCATTACTCGCCTCAAGGTAGCCTTTATCTCCAACTTGCCCCCCTCCTTCAGGGTAAAAAGGGGTAAGATTAAACACCAGCTGGTACATTTCTCCTTCTTTCTTGCTCTCTACCTTGCGGTATTTTACAATTTTTATGGTGGTTTGCAAGGAATCGTAGCCAAAAAATTCTTCATGTGAATCTTCGGCGAGCTCT